>NZ_JAXUHN010000084.1:0-119019 GCF_035916875.1 Methylomicrobium sp. Wu6 | reverse complement strand
TTGGTTTTAGTTGAGGAAGGCAATGATACCAAGTTTTTTCCGCCAGAGCTTTTTTGAGGAGCACCGGCGCGAAGATTTTGCTCTGCAAAACCAGAAACCCAGAAAAATCGGCTGATGCCGCGCCGTTTTGCCGGTTCCGTCAAAATCTTCGTTGTGAAAATCTCTGGCAGGGTTATGATTTTATAGGAATATTTTGTTTTCGGGCAGGCACTAATTAGGCTGCGCAAATTTTTTTCATACGTAAAAACTGAACTGATTCATCAATAAATATACCAAATAGGAGGGTAGGCTAAACAAATCGTCTTTGAATACATTAAGGTATTTTACAATCGCGAGCGACTTTCATTCTGCCAGGGGCTATTTATCGCCCGTAGACTATGAATTGCGGCTAAAAACTGATTAACTTTGTGTGCATAAAAGTGTTGACACATCAATAATATAATCGAACGACCTCACGAAATCAGGAGATGCGACATGGCAAAAATTCTCGTTCTTTACTACAGCATGTATGGCCATATCGAAACTATGGCGAAAGCGGTGGCTGATGGCGTGCGCAGCGTCGAGGGCACCGAGGTCGCCATCAAGCGCGTGCCCGATCTGGTGCCGGAAGATGTGGCGCGAAAAGCCGGCGCCAAGCTGGATCAAGCGGCGCCGATCGCGATGGTGGACGAACTGCCGGACTACGATGCCATCATCTTTGGCACGCCGACGCGCTTTGGCAATATGTGCGCGCAGATGCGCAATTTTCTCGACCGGACCGGCAGGTTGTGGCTCAACGGCAGCTTGATTGGCAAGGTGGGTAGTGTATTCACGTCCACTGCCACCCAGCACGGCGGACAGGAGACCACGATCACCTCGTTTCACACCACCTTGCTGCATCACGGCATGATCATCGTGGGCGTTCCCTATTCCTGTCAGGAGATCATGAACATGAATGAAATCACCGGCGGATCGCCCTATGGGGCGAGCACTCTTGCCGGCGGCGATGGCAGTCGTCAACCGTCGGAGAATGAATTAAAAATTGCCCGTTTCCAGGGAGCCCATGTTGCGAAAGTAACCAAGAAGCAATCAGCCTAACAGCCTCAGCACAAAGCGTTAGGGTTTCTGCTGTAGGGCGGCGGTATGGATAGTGTCGTACCGTCGCAATCGTCCGATCTGACAGAAAAGACCGGTCCGGGTGATTACCGATCGATTGGCGGGCTGGCTGTCTGGCGATATGAAACAGAATTTAGAGCCTTTTGTTCGATTTGTTCTACCAGCGCCATGATTTGGTGATCCAGCATGAAACGTAGTTCCCAATCCCTAGCCTTGTCGGCCGGCAAGCTGTCGATGCGATGATGTTCGCTGTAGCTTTGCGTCAGTTGGGCGTGGATGTCGGCAACGGTAGTCCGGGTCTCCAGTTGTTCGCCGTGCAACATCAGCGCCGCATTTTCCAGGGCCCTTGCCAATTCCGCGTCGAAAGCGCGGCTATGTTCTTGTAGTGCATCAGGTAACTTGCCCAATTGCAGGCCGCCTAGCAAGCGATAACGTCTCCGAACCAGCAGTAAGCCGGATAAATTACCTGCATCTTCGATAATGGTACCGAGCGCTGCCCGCTCCTTAATTTGGTCGGCTAAACCGGCATCAGGCTCCAGCAGGGCGTGAATGACAAAACTTTGGGCGGCGGACAAATCCTTTTCCGCAGACAAGCGCAGCGGCAAGGTACTCTTGAGCATCTGGCTTAGCTCCGGCGGCCAGGCGGTAAATCTGGCGATTGTGTGTAACGCCGATGCGCTATGGATGCGCGCAAGAGCAATCGAACGCCGGGGCCATAGCGCATAGTCCAATACCCCCATCACGATAATGCCGAGCAAAATGCCGATAACACGGTCGCGTGACAGATTCAAATCGGTGACCGCGCCGAAATCGTGCAACACGAACAGTGCCAACGAAAAAGCGATCTGTCTGCCCATATAGGCGATGCGGTCGCTACCGGCGGAAATCCAGGCGGATATTGCCCATACCGGGGCGGTTGCCAAGGTAAAGCCGACGATGGAGTCGATCTGGGACTGGAATACCAAAACATAGAGGTAAGCGCAAAGCCCGCCCAGGGCCGAGCCCGACAAACGCAGCAATGATATGCGGTAGTCTGCGCCGAGACTGGTTTGCGCAGTAATGATGCAAGTGATGATGGCGGTATTGATAGCAGGCCAAGCCAGGCTTTCCACGATCAATGTGCAAAGTATGGCGCCCAGGGAAAATTTGATGGCATATTGCAGGGTGTCGGCATGAGTCGACCAGAATTCATAGCCAAACCAGGCAGGCAGCCATGCGGTATCGCCGAATTCAGTCTCGGCTTCCATGGGCTTCATTTCGGGCGATGACGCCGACTCATGCAAGCTATGCATCAAGCCGGCGATGCGCTGCAATGCCCGCCACATGGCCGTTAACAGAGAAGGGCTGGTTTCATGCAAATCGGCGGGGAGAATTTTATCGGGTAACAACGCCGAGGCTTGGCCGGAAACATCGCGCCATTGTTCCATGCCTTGTCGCAGAAGCGAGCAGACACTTTGTAAAGCCAGATACATGTCCAATCTCTGCGGGCCCATCGCCTGACCGCGATGCTCGGCGGTCAAAACCTGATCCAGCCAGATGGCGATCTGCCTCAGCCCGTCGATTTCGATCAATAAGGCAAGGTAAGTATCATGATGTTTATACAATGACGGATGGATCAGTTCCGCGTGGGTTAGCAGGTCGTGAGTCTTGCCGAAACTGCCAGGCGTGAGAAGCTTGTGTCTTTTTTTGTCATCGGAATTCGCATTATCGTCTGTCAGGTGCGCGCCCAAAATGTTTTCCACGGCGGATAACTGCTCCGCGATACTGAATGTCAACAGTTTGAGCGGGTCTTGCGGCTTGATGGACAGTTGCACCAGCGTCCATGTACCGATCGCGAGTATGCCGATGATCGGTATATTCCATAAAGCGCTGTAGATATTGTCCGCGGGAGTGCTCGGGCTGTACAGTACAGAAGTCGCATACAAGAGGGCAATGCTGGTTGGCCAGGCGATCAGGCGGGCGTGGAACAAAGCGAGCGCCATGATCGTGAAGGACAAGGGCAGCAACAGCCAGGGAGCATCGCCCGCGAAAATAAGCGCGCCGACAGACACAAAGGCTGTGACGATGACATAGCCGAACTGGCGTACCCCGAGCGTAAGCGATTGTCCGGCGTTCAAATACGGGTCGCAATTCATGCTCAGCGCAATCGCGATCGGCGCCAGCGGTGCGATGTGCAGGGTTTCGCTGACCAGGGCAATGGTGAGCACCACGATGAACACGCGCAATGCGGCTAACCGCCGTCCTGGAAAATCGCTGAGTTCAACCTTTAGAAATTGCCATAGGCTGGTCCCGAACCAGAGTGTGCCCGGATTTTTGCTTTGCGTGGAAACCGGTGCCGTGTCGCCTGTTTTCATCGGGACTGCGGGACTTGGGTTACTCCCTTCTCATTTGCAGGCAAAAGCGTAGGATTTCCTGCAGGGCGATCCAGAAGGGTCACGAAAGCGGTCATGCCCATGCGCAAGGGATGCTCGGCGTCGCGTTCGCTTATCTCAATGCGCACCGGAAAGCGGGATGCAAGGATGACCCAGTTCAGTGTGCGCTGAACCTCGGGCAACACACCTTGTTGCTTGATATTATCGGGATAATTGGCCCAGCCGATGCCGGTAACCACGCCCCGATAGTGTTTTCCGGGATAACCGACGAGGAATACTTCGGCTTCCTGGCCGGGATGGATGGAACGTAAGTAGGTTTCCTTGAAGTTAGCGATGGCATACCAATGGCGGTCGTCGACCAATGCGAATATTTGCGTTCCGGTCTTGGCGTATTCGCCCTCGCGTATATTTAGGTTGGTGACGTAAGCGTCGAAAGGCGCCCGCACGTAGCAGTATTCCACGTCGAGTTCGGCGGCGGTAACGGCAGCCTTGGCCGCTTCGATACGGGCATTGACGTTGCCGACTTGGGCAATCAGGGATACGGCGCGTCGGCTCTCGCTTTTGGCTTCGGCGATCGCGCTACGGGCCGAAAGCTCCTTCGCGCGTGCATCGGCCAGTGCGGCACGTGAGGCGGCATATTTGGAGCGGGCTTGCTTGATCTGGTCGGCGGTTACGTAGACTTTTTCCGCCAGCGGCTCAAGGCGTTCCAGGTAGTTATGCAGATATTCGTCCTCCGCCTCAAGCCGGGTGACTTCGGCGCCGGCCGCAGCGCGTTGGTGTTCCAGCCGCTCGATGGCGATTTCGGCGGAGCCGCTGGTGGCGCGCCGCGACTCCACTTCTTTTTCGACCACCAGCAATTCCGCTTTGGCCTGGTCCAGTTTAGCCTGATAGGGGCGCGGATCGATCACAAAAAGCAGGTCGCCTTGCTTGACGTACTGATTGTCTTCGACGTGCAATTCCACGATACGGCCGTCCACTTCAGGCGCGATGCCGACGATGTTTGCCCGAATCATCGCGTCATTGGTGCGCGGGCTTTTATAATTTATGCGCCAGACAAGCATCCCGGTCACGACTGCTGCCAGCACAATTAATGTACCGATGAGTCGTCCAAGCAACATGCGGCGTCGCTGGTTTACAAGGTGATTGTCAGTTTGACTGTTTTCCATGATGGTGGGCGCCAGCGTTTATGTAGAGTAAAATAATAACCAGATGACAAATGTACATAATGCCCATAGGCTCGGAAAAATCAATAAAGGCGGCCCGAGATACGGCGCCAGTCTATGCCTTACCAATTGCCAGGTGAGTACCATGGTTAGCGCCAGTCCTGCCAGAATACAGATGATCCAGGCCGGCCAGAACGAGCCTTCAATACTCAGCATCGGATCGCAAGCCGTCAAAAAAACGGAAAATACAGCCGGAAAAACTGTTTTTCGCAATCTTGATTTCAATATCATGACTTGTGCCTGAACGGAAAACTAAATTGTAATAATCGTAAGAACATTTGCTTTATTATGTTAAAAATATTTCTGTTCAGCTACTAAAGTTAAACATCCGAAAAAATATTTATTCCACAACAGAATTGAAGATTGAACAAGATTTTTTCAAATTTAAGCGAGTTGCGGCGCTGCAAGCGCGATAACGTGTTGGCATTGTTGCCATGTCTGTCGCGATATGTCAAACGTTTGGCGATACCCGCAGCGCTGGTGTTGACAGCCTGCATGCCGCCGAGCGTTGCGCAGATCGATAAGCCTTCTGCGTCCATACCTGCAGACCCTGCCGCTTATTGGCATGATGACGAGACCGGGATAAGGCCGCAACAGATCGCTGCGGCCAGTCGCCCGCAGGGGGGTAGCCTGATCGATACCAAGATAACCTACGATCTTCCGGCGCTGGTCGATCTGGCCTTGCACGCCAACCCGGAAACCAGGGTTAGCTGGGAGGAGGCGAAAGCCGCCGCTGCTCGGCTCGAACGGAATCGCAGCGCCTGGTATCCGACGCTGACGGCCATGGCGTTCGGGCAATATTTCAAGACGAGCTTCCCCATCCCCGGCGGTGCGTTGGTAAGCCATGGCTACTCTTCTTATGGCGGTCTGGACTTGGCATGGACATTGTTCGATTTCGGGCGTCGGGAGGCCACGGTCAACGCCGGCGTGCAACGTTTGAGTGCGGCTAATTTTTCCTTTAACCGCAAGCATCAGGAAATCGCCTATGGGGTTGCGACCAGCTTTTTTGCCTATCAGGCGGCTCTGTCCAGGGTAACTGCGGCGCAGCAGACGTTGGAGGCCGCAAACGCCGGTACTGCTTCGGTGAAGGCGAAATTCGACAAAGGCCTGGCGACACGCCCCGATTTGCTGCTGGCGATACAAGAGCAGGCAAAAGCCAGCTATGACCTCCAGGATGCACGCAGTTCGGCGATTCAGTTGCATGCCGATCTGACTGCAAGCTTGGGTATCTCGCCTTCCTATTCCTTGCAACTGATAGACTTGAGCAAACTGCCGTTACCCGCAGGGCTGGTACAATCGGTCGAAAAAATCGTCGATCAGGCATTGGAGCAACGCCCCGATCTGTTGGCGCGTCTTGCGGAATTGCGCGCGCGCGAAGCGGAAGTCAATAAGGCTAGAGCCGAGTTCTGGCCCAAGATTTCCCTGGACGGCAAGCTTGGCAATCAATACTGGGGAGATGTGCATACCCATCCGCCCGGCAATGAGAGTTATTCGGCCAGTAATCTGGTTGGTACCGCGATGCTGACTGTGGAATGGACCTTGTTCGATGGCTTTGAACGCAGCAATGCCGTGCGCGAAGCAGAAGCCAGGAAAGAAGCTTCCAGGGCTCAGCTTGAGGCCCTGCGACTGGAGATCATGCGCGATATTTGGAAAGCCTATGCCGATACCAAAACCGCGCTGGAAAAGCGCGAGTTTGCGCTAGCCTTGCTGAAAGCGGCGGAAGAATCCTATGCCGCCACACAAGAATCGTATATCCACGGTTTTTCCACGGTGATAGAGCTGCTTTCCGCGCAAAAGGATTTGGCGCGCGCCCGTTATACTGAAATCGATAGCCGCGCGGCTTTACTCCGATCCGCCGCAACCCTGGTTTATGCTTCAGGGGAGCAGGGCCAGGGAGACCGGAATACGGATAGCGAAAAATTTGGCCTCAGTGTTCCGTAGGTAACGGGACGATAAATGTTTCGCGGTGATATTTTTGTATGAGCAGATAAGTCGCTATGGTGTAAAAAGTCTACATTTACGATCGCAATAGCTTATTAACACGGCCGTTCAACTTTTTAACGGGGCGGTTTCCGAGTACCGATTTTCCCTCACAATCTCTCTTTCTCTGGGTATCGATGTTTGTAGCGGGCCGGCTTGGCTTCGACGCCGGCGTATCGCTACTGCATTTTCACGTGGAGCGTGGGAAGGGAAAAGGTTAGTGCCAATCCTCTCATAACCGGTGATCTCGCTAGTGTACAGGCCCAGGCCCTTGATACCCGGCGGATTCCGAGAGCCTCAAGCAGCTTTAATCTAGGCCATATTGGTAAGCCCGCTCTTGCATCTCATTGCATCCACATCATTGACGAGGTATGAAGGGTCAAGCTTTCATACGGTTATTTTTCGTCCATCTCTCCATACCGGGTTGACAGAAAATCAATTAACGCGCGCACGGAAGGGAGCAATCCTCTGCGTGACGGATACACAGCATGAATGATCTCACGGTTTGGCGTCCACTCCGGCAACACCTTGACCAGCGACCCGTTGGCCAACTCTCCCCGGATAAACATGGCGGGCAACTTAGCGATTCCAATTCCCGCAACTGCCGCAGTGCGCAGGGCAATCATGTCGTTCGAAATAAACTTCGGCGCATGGCGTAATGAAACTTGTGTGTTATCAGGTCCCAACAAAATCCAGATGTGTTCATTTTGAGGCGTCCCATGCGACAGGCTGGGCCGGTCGGCAAGATCCGCCGGAAAGCTTGGTAGACCGTATCGTTCTATCAGGGCGGGGCTGGCTACCAGGCATTGCCGGCGATCCGAGAAAATACGCATGACCAGATCGCTGTTCTCTATAGGAGGCTGGCGGACGCGGATTGCCAGATCGATACCTTCTCCGATCGGATCGACTCTGCGATTGCTGGCCTCGAGATGAATCGCAACCAAGGGATTCAAAGCCATGAAGTCCGCAAGCATGCTTCCGATATGCGCGTGCAGCAGCGCCGGGGGACAGGTCAATCTGATCGTTCCGCAAGGTTTTGCGCGCGTAACGTCAATGGACTCCTGGGCCGCCTCGGCCTCTACCAGCATGGCATTGCAGTGCTCATAATAAGTTTGTCCAATCTCGGTGACCGAAAAACGCCGGGTTGATCGCTGAATCAGCCTGACTCCCAGTCGCTCCTCCAGCAGAGCTATCCTTCGGCTCAATTTGGACTTAGGGATAGCCAGTATCCGGCTCGCAGAGGCAAAGCCGCCGTGGTCGACCACTTTGACGTAGTAATAAAGATCGTTCAGGTCCTGCATCGTGTATTGTCCTATTTATGGAACGCTATAATCGTTTTTTTGCTGTCTACACAATAAACTGTCTTATCAATATACTGTAATCGTTAATCATCTGCAGCAGGAGCAAACGATTAAAAAAAATCATTACGATTCAAAGTGCGCCTCAAGTACACGGGGACGGCTTTGCCGTACGTTCGTTGTTTTCCCATGATTCCGGCAGGTAGCCAGAATGAGTTCGTTTCTGCATCTGGATTATGGAGGACCGGCGCACACCCGCCCGTCACGATCGTGTATCAGGGCGAAGTCGAACACCGGGACTCGACGGGGCAGGGCGGTGCGATCGTACCGGTGATGTCCAGTGGATGACCGCAGGGAACGGTATTATGCATGAGGCGCTTCACTACGAAAGCTTTACCCGGCCGGGCGGCATGCTCGAAATGGTTCAGTTCTGGGTCAATCTGCCGGCTGCGCACATGATGACCTGGCCGAAGTATCAATCCATCCCGAATCAGGCCATTCCGGAGATTGAACTGCCTCGCAACACGGGAACCGTGCGGGTGATTGCCGGAAGCCATGGCGGTGCGACATGGCCTGCTCTGACATTTTAGCCAATGATCGTCTGGACATTCGGCCGCATCCAGGCCAAACCCGAATAAGCGCGCGCGGTCTGGAATACATTGCTTGCCGTTTTGAGCGGAAAAGTTCGGATTAACGGTGACCGCTTTGCGGAAGAGGCACAACTTGTGGTACTGGATAGTGCCGGCGATTACCTTGACATCGTAGCCGGCGATGACGCAAAACTGTTATTGCTGCCCGGAGAACCGAGTTAATGAGCCAGTCGTGGGTTACGGAGCGTTCGTGATTGAACGTCCGGAACGAAATCCGCCAGACCATGGCGGATTACCAATAGGAGAGTTTGGCAGGATTCCTGCACTTAGCTGAGTTTTTCAGCCCGTCGAACGGAGGACAGTCTTCACACGGTTGACTTGTTCGACAACATTAACCTCAACCTTATAATTTAGGAGAATCATCATGGCAAAGCCTTATACCCGTCTCGATAAAAACAATGCGGCCGTTTTGTTGGTGGACCATCAGACAGGTCTGCTGTCGCTGGTGCGGGATATCGATCCGGATAAGTTCAAGAATAATGTGCTGGCGCTCGCTGACTTGGCTCAGTATTTCAAGTTACCCACCATCTTGACGACCAGTTTTGAAAATGGCCCTAACGGCCCCCTGGTTACCGAGCTGAAGGAGACTTTCCCAGAGACCCCGTATATTGCGCGTCCAGGGCAGATTAATGCCTGGGATAACGAGGACTTCGTCAAGGCGGTTAAGGCTACGGGCAAGAAGCAACTGATTATTGCCGGTGTTGTCACCGAGGTCTGCGTCGCATTTCCCGCGCTCTCGGCCATTGAAGAGGGGTTTGATGTATTTGTGGTGACCGATGCCTCGGGCACTTTCAACGAAATCACTCGTAATGCCGCGTGGGATCGAATGGCCGCGGCCGGGGTACAACTGATGACGTGGTTCGGCGTCGCTTGCGAACTGCATCGCGACTGGAGGAATGATGTTGAAGGACTGGGGGCGCTGTTTTCCAGCCATATTCCAGACTACCGCAATCTGATCTCCAGTTATTTGACGGCAAGTGCGGGCAAGTAACGAGAGCTATCCCAGCCAGTTTCTGGCTGGGAAACATCTTACGCGGGTAAGCCAGTGCGTGGCCGCATGGGCTGCTGGCGGCCTGAGCTGGAGCGCAAAAAGTTAACGAGTATCGCGGCCAGAATTTCGACGTTGGGCAGTAATATGATGGCCTCCGAATCCGCGATGCCGTGTTGTATGCGCATGATCTTGCAGCTAAGCGGTTACGGGCCGAAATCGGTTTGAGTTCGAGATCGGTCAACAGCGTAATGTCGGCGCTATTAATCATTAACACGGAATCGGTGTCGATGCTGATACCCTGTTCGTCAAGCGAAGCCGTACTAAATGAGGCGACAATCTGCTCCCCGCCTTTTAGATGGACAATAATTTGCGCATCCGCTTCGGCCCGATCGATCATGGTGACTTTACGGAAAAGCGGGTTGTGGGTACTGGTCTTAACCTCCAAACGCTGAAGAAGCAGAATGGTATCGGGATCTTCGGCAAGGCCGCGCTTTCAGATCGGCGATAAAAGCCTTATGCTGCTGCTCCAGGCGGGTAAATAATGCCAGCAATGCCCGAGGCTGGCGTTAATGCGCCCCTTTGTTGCCAATGGCGGTCGCCAGCAAGGCTTGCGGGGCCCCATTATTGGCCTTTCGAGCTTTTGCCAGGGGCCTTTGCAACGCAGACCAATCCGTTTGGCGGCTTGGTTAATCGAACCCGTTTGCTCTATCGCCTTCAATAGTTCAATCATACGAGCGTCCAGGGTGTCAGCCGCGCAAGTCACCCGCGATCCAGTGGTGAGGTTTAATGTCATTCGGTTTCATGGCGTCCCTACTCAAAAATGTCGAATGTTTTCGGCGGTCTATTGTTTTCTGGGGGGGAAAGAGCATATCGAAAAAATCGCTATATAATAAAGTATATAGCGATATATAATACGACCATCCCAGCTTTCAGCGGCTTGGGATATTTCCTTTTTGAAATCGACTACCTTACAAACGGCGTTTGACGCTCTCAAAAGGCAGGCATTCATGAGCTCTCAAATCAAACCCATCGCCGAATCTCCTTCAGCCCGTACGCTAAGCCTGATCTCTGCCGTGGCAGAGGGTATTGCCTATCCCGGCCCGGTCCCGGTGGTTAAAAAGAAAAAACTGGGCTTTATTGCCTTGTCGCAGGAAATTGAAGGCGGCAAGATCGCCAAAGGTTCGGTCTGGATCGTCCCCGAAGCGTTGCATGCACCGATTCGCCAGGATGTGATGTCGCTGAATAAAGGCGCGGAGAATCCGGCCGCCCCGCCTTGCTGCGATGTTTAAAATCCGTCGAAGCGCGGGTGATCATTCAAAAATACGGCTACACCCTGGCTGATTGACTACGAAAAAATGTTCAGCGATGATGATATTTCCGCATGTTGGCTGACTTTCCAGGTCGCCAGCCTCTCTACCCTGATTTTGTTGATGGTAGGCACGCCGCTGGCTTGGTGGCTGGCACGTACCGAATCGCGCTGGAAAGGCATCTGCAATACCGTGGTGGCCTTGCCTCTGGTCTTGCCGCCTACCGTACTCGGCTTTTACCTGTTGGTGCTGCTCGGCCCGAACGGGCCTGTCGGCGGCTTCATGGTTAAACTGGGACTGAATCCTTTACCGTTTACGTTTAGCGGCCTTGTCGTCGCGTCAGTTCTGTATTCGCTGCCTTTCGTGGTGCAACCCCTGCAAACCGCCTTCGCAGCGATTGGAGAGCAAACGCTGGAAGCGGCCGCTACTTTACGGGCAGGTCCCTGGGACGCCTTTTTTACGGTCGTGATTCCGCTCGCCAGACCGGGCTTTTTGACTGCGGCTATCCTGGGTTTTGCGCATACGGTGGGCGAATTCGGGGTGGTGCTGATGATCGGCGGCAACATTCCCGGCAAGACTCGGGTCGCTTCGGTACAAATCTATAATCATGTCGAAGCGCTTGAATACCACCAGGCGCATTGGCTGGCCGGCGGACTGCTGGTATTCGCATTTACAGTGTTGCTGGTGTTGTATGGGGGCCTGAAAAGCCGTCCTGCGGTGGAGCCGATGCGATGAATTATGCGATCGCCGCTCGCTTTGCCCTTGATTACGGCGCTTTTCGTTTAGACGTCGATTTACATTTGCCGGGTTCCGGTGTCAGCGTCCTGTTCGGCCCGTCGGGCTCCGGTAAGACTACTTTTCTACGCTGCGTCGCCGGATTGGAGCGGGCGGCCATCGGCCATCTGATGGTTAATGGCAAGCAGTGGGAGGACAGTGAGAGCGGCCTGTTTTTACCTCCGCATCGGCGCGCGATCGGATATATATTTCAGCAGGCCAATCTGTTTCCTCATTTGAACGTTTACGGCAATTTGTGTTTCGGCCTGAAGCGTATCGGCAAAAAGCCTGCCGACTCCGATCTCGATAGGATGATCAAAATGTTGGGCATCGGCCATTTGCTCGACAGGATGCCTGCGCGTCTGTCCGGCGGCGAGCGGCAGCGCGTCGCGATCGCGCGGGCGCTCGTTCTGAACCCGGATATTCTGCTGATGGACGAGCCGCTGGCGGCACTGGATGATCAGCGCAAGCATGAGATTCTGCCGTATCTGACGCGCCTGCATCAGGAACTGGACATTCCGGTACTGTATGTGACCCATGCGCGGCAGGAGGTCGCAAAACTGGCAGACCATCTGGTTATTTTGAACGAAGGCCGCGTGCTGGCGGCAGGCACGCTTGCCGAAACCCTAAGCAGGCTCGATTTGCCGACGGCAGAAGATAACCAAGTAGCGATGATCTGGGAAGGCCGCATCGCTGCGCATGAAAGCGAATATCATCTGACTCGGGTCGACTGTGCCGGCATTGAGCTCAGCATGCCGCTGATCGATGCCGCGATCGGTTCGCCGGTACGGGTGCAGATTTATGCCAGCGACGTCAGCATAGCTCTGGCAGTACCGAATACGACCAGCATACTGAATGTCATGTTTGCTACGATCACCGGCTTAGCCGATAATCAAAAAGGGCAGACCGTTCTGCGCCTGAAAGTCGGCGCGTTACCGCTATTGGCCCTCATCACGCTCAAATCGAAACTGATGCTGAATCTGGCGATCGGCATGTCTGTTTATGTTCAGATCAAAGGCACGTCCATTTTAAATTAACTTATCGGAGAACAATCATAAAAGTCAGCGCACGCAACCAGTTCAAAGGTACAGTCAGTGAAGTTCGTCCGGGCTCGGTCTATACCGAAGTCCTTATTCGATTGAAGGGAGGAGATACCATCGTCGCCATGATAACCAAAGAGTCGGCCGAAACGTTAGCCATCGCAACCGGCAAGGAAGTGATCGCGATGATCAAGGCGCCGCATGTGATCATCGTCACCGATTTCGGAGGTTATCGCATTTCGGCGCGCAACCAACTTCACGGCACGGTGACGCAGGTCAAACCCGGTGCGATCAACAGCGAAGTCGATGTCGAATTGAGTGGCGGCGAAAAGGTTGCCGCTACTGTCACCAACGAAAGCGTCGAAACACTGGAATTGTGTCCAGGCCAGTTGGCCACGGCGGTATTTAAAGCAGGTTCCGTAATTTTGGCGGTCGCGGACTGACGATTACCCTCCCTCGGGCGCAAGCCGTTTGCGCTTGAGCAGAAAATCCCCGAAAGGAATAGCCATAGTACTCAGCGGTTTACGCTGATGATGATCTAATTTACCAATCGCAATGAGTAATTCTTTAAATTCGGCGCTCTTCATCATGAACTCCCTGAAAATCCTTGTTTACATCTTCAATTTAAACAACACTCACCATCGGATGAATGTTTAAAACCCAAATATGCTTTAAACCTCAGTGATTTCAGTAATGTCCCTATTGGCGGAGCATAGATTCAGGTAAAGGATCTCCGGCAAAACCACTTCCCACTGGCTGCATCTGAGCGATTCCGAATCCCCCGGCTTTCTTTGCCGCGCCAAAATTGCTGAAACCCGTACGCCAACAATTTTTCCTTTAGGCGGCGTGAAAGCTTGAGACATCCGGGTGACTGTTACACCGTTTTTGTCTGCCAGCTCCCAGCCTGGTTTATCACCGCTTCTGGCACGCAATGCCAATGGACTGCCGTAATCCAGCTTCGCAACTGCTCGATGAAGCGGGTTTTCGGGAGCAAAATACCCCGGCCATGAAAGTACGACTTGCGCGGGATCGGCTATCCACATACGCTCACCCTGCCGCTGGACCTCGTTAGACGGTATTGGTCGCGATTTAAGGCAGAGGTCTTCGCAATCCCTGACGAAGGGATGGCGATACCCTTGCCGGGCGCATAAGGTCAGGGTTTTACGCGCACGGGTCATTGCTACATAGTATAAACGCCGTTCCTCGTCATTTGCCGATGGCCAACCGCCGGCATCCAGGATGGATACATGATCGAACTCCAGGCCTTTGGCACGGTGCGCGGTCAGCAGCAGGAGCGGCGCATGCAGGCTGTCACTCGCACCTGACTGCCCGCCGGAGCGGAATTCATAAAGCGCTTCGATCACATCGTTGACGACATGCGGAGAGCCAGGAGCGACCGATTCGCAGCCGATAATGAATTGGGCGAGCATTGCCCGATAAGGCTGTTCGATCAGTTCATCGACTTTCTGGCGGTAGCGCCGCCTGAACCAGCGAGACAATAACCCCCAGTTCAGCAATACGTGAGATTTTCGAGCGGTTTTCAAACGCGACAGCAAGCCGTAGCCTTCCCGGGTACTATGCAAATCGAGCAGCGTGTCGTCCCGCATCAACCGCACGGGAATTCCTTTTCGACGGCATAGCTCCGCCATCGGCTCCAGTGCGTCCCAGTGCCTGGCGATCACCGCAAACTGTCCCCAATGACCGCTCTGTCCAAAGTTCTTCAGCGTATTCAGTCGAATCAGTTCAGCCAATGCCACCTCGACTTCGCCGAACAGATCGGTTGGCGTTTCAAGGATATGCACACGGCCCTGAGTCAAATCGTCCAGCCCGGCAAACTCGCCACCCGCCGGCGCATCGCGGCGCGCATAATCAACTCGGAGGGTCTGTCCGGTTTTCATGCGATCCCTGAGCGGGACAATCACACGATTGGCTCCGTAGATAATGTGAACTGTAGAGCGGTAGTTCTCGATCAGGTAATAAGTCTTGGCCTGATAGTCGCTGGTGAACTGTCTGATAAAACGGACATTAGCCCCGCCGAAAGCATAAATATTTTGATCGTCGTCGCCCACCACCATCAGCGATAATTTGTCTTCCTCACTGTTCAGGGATTGTCCGGCCAGGGCGCTGATCAGCTCATAATGTTCGGCATTGATATCCTGATATTCATCAACCAGCAGATAGCGCAACCCCGACAGCAAACGGTCACGCTTCACGGAAGGGCCGATATCGTCGCCCACCTCCGCCTTTTTCAATTGCGCAGTCGCATTTTTGATTACCGTGGAAAAATCGATGCTCTCGCCGCGTTCGGCGGCCACGGCATAGCTGGTACCCGTCAAGCGCATCGCCAGGCCATGCAAAGTCTGTACGCTAATCCCGGCGGCATCGGCGCCGACCAATCCCCACAAGCGTTTGCGAATCTCGATAGCCGCCGAGCGGTTATAGCTGAGCACCATGATATCTTCCGGCGGCACCAGGCATTCGCGCAGCAACCAGGCCACGCGATGAACGATCACCTTGGTCTTGCCGGAACCTGGGCCAGCCAAAACCAAATGACTCCCCTCCGTCGGTGCTGCGACAACCGCTTGTTGATCCGGATTGTGCAAATCCGTCAGAATTCGCCGATGCGACGCTTCGGTTGTCGCCATTTCCAGAATCTCTTGGCGGCCGGCAAAATAGCGGCGCACGAATTCGTCGCGGTCCATGGCGAAATAGTCGACGATGAAGGTCATCGCCGCCTGAATCTTGCCCAGCGCCAGGCGGGCGTATTCCGACATCACATGGACCTGGATGATCTTGTCCTTGTAGTGCAGGGCCAATTCGGCGTAGTCGGACTTTTTGAACTGCCTGCGCCGGGCCTCGGCATTAAGCTGTAT
The DNA here is from genome assembly GCF_035916875.1 of Methylomicrobium sp. Wu6. Taxonomy (NCBI): domain Bacteria; kingdom Pseudomonadati; phylum Pseudomonadota; class Gammaproteobacteria; order Methylococcales; family Methylococcaceae; genus Methylomicrobium; species Methylomicrobium sp. Wu6. The sequence continues at coordinate 103,416 of NZ_JAXUHN010000084.1, read as the reverse complement.
GCTCATCGCGGCACGGAACACAGCCTTGCCGCGCGCCAGGTGCAGCACCTCGTTGGTATCCAGGTAGATCAGCGCCGCCGCCAGGGCCACATTCCAGTCGCGCACATCCAGATCCTGCAAGGTCAGATCCGTCAGCAGGGCCGCTTCCAGATCCCCTTGTTTACAGGTGACCAGCAAATTATTGCCCTGGCGCTGCGCGATAAAGTAAATGACCAGCACCTGCGCCAAGCGCATGCGTTTACGACTTATGATTTCGATGTCCTGCCAGCTTCGCAACAATTTAACGTAGCGATTGTCTTGCCCGGCCGGGCGCAAGGCGAAAAAACCGCGCTGGCCGGCGCCGCTGCCGAAGGCCTCGGCAAACGACTTCATCAGCCGCGAGAGCCTGTCCGGCTCCAGGTCGACACCGGTGTCCCGGCGCAAGGTATCGCACAATCGCCGGACGTTGAGCATTTGCCATTCTTCCCGATCGGCATCCGGCGCTGCCTCGCGTAAACTGGCAATCAAGGCATCTTCCAGCTTGCGCAAGCCCTCCAGCCGCTCTACCGTATCCGGATCGCGGTGCAGCGTCACGCCGATTTCGGTATCGTTGGATACCAGTTTCAAACGATCGAGATCGCGTAGCATTCGCTGTACCTCATACGAGCCGCGTCCCGTGGCCAGCATCAAATCGTCGGTACTGATGCCTTCGTCATCCTCGCTATAAAACAACTGTGAAAGGAGCGTGATATAAGGCTCTATGTCGGCGTTCGGCCCCAGTGTTTTCTCCAGTAGGGCCCTGGCTTCGTCCAGGTTGGCAATCTGCAAACTTCCGGGAAATACTCGCGTATGATTTTCCTGGCGCTCCAACAAACGGGCTTCTTCGAGCCAGGACACCGCGATGCGCACTTTGGTATCGGCATCGGCGGCGTCGGGATCGATGCCGTGCTTGTCCGGAATTTCCAGCAGGATCTCGCCGCTGGTGACTACCACCGTGCCTTCTCCGCGGTCTTTTTTCTCGATGCTCCGTAGCGCTTTCAAAATGGAATGGATGTCGTGTTGAGTCAGCCTGGAGTTGCGCAGTAGACGAAACTGCACATCCAGGTCGGCATCGTCATACAGCAACACGCAACGGGCCGGGGCTTGGTCGCGTCCGGCGCGGCCGGCTTCCTGCAGGTAGTTTTCCAGCGAACCGGGCGTATCCAGATGGATCACCAGCCGCACGTCGGCCTTATCGACGCCCATGCCGAACGCATTGGTGGCCGCAATCACCCGCAATTCGCCTGCACTGAAGGCTTCCTGTACCCTGCGTTTTTCTTCGGGCAGCATGCCGCCGTGAAAATAACCGCAATCCAGTCCTGCCTGTTTCAGGAAATCGGCTATTTCCTCGACGGTTTTCTGCCGGGCGCAAAACACGATGGCGCCGCCAGCCTCGCGCAGCGACTCCCGCAACAGCCGCAGCACTTCCGGGTATTTGCCTTGCGTCGGCACCGCGTATACCTCGTAAAGCAGATTCTCGCGGCGAACGCCCCCGGTTAATGTTTGCAGCGTAATGCCCAGGTGCTTGTGAAAATGATCGGCAATGTCCTGCACGACATCCGGTTTGGCGGTGGCGGTAAAGCAGAATACCGAGGAGGGTTTGTCTTTTTGCCGCGTCTTGATAAAGCGCGAAACGTACAGATAGTCCGGACGGAAGTCATGTCCCCATTTCGACAAACAGTGCGCTTCGTCGAATACCCAGGCTCCGACCTCTCGGTGAGCTAAGGCATGGGTGAACGCGATGCTCCGAAATTGCTCCGGCGCGACAAAAATCAATCCCAGGTCGCCGAGCCTCAGCTTATCCAGCATGAGGCGCCGTTCCAGCGGGTTGAGCAGGCTGTTCAGGTAACCTGCACAAGTGATCCCGCGCGCCTCGAGATTATCGACCTGATCCTTCATTAAGGACTGGAGCGGTGAAATAATTACCGTCAAACTGCCGTTGCGGTAAAAGCGGGCCAGCGCGGGCAGTTGATAACACAGCGATTTGCCACCGCCCGTCGGTAGAATCGCGAGGGTCGGGATGCCGGCGAAACCGTGCTCGACGATGGCTTGTTGCAGCGATCGGCCGTCATGGGTGGCGGGTGTGGGCCGAAACTGGGCAATTCCTGGAAAATAGCGCGGCAGGAGCTTGAGCAAATCATGTTGTTCGGAACACCAGGCACAATCGGGATTGCCACAAGGCACATCGCGCAGGGTAGCGATCAATTCGCGCGTTTTGGGGAACGACAGGCTGACCCAGGGCGGCAACACCGAATTGCCGCCCGCGACACGCAGCCAGGCCAGCACATAGGCCAGCGGCTTGTGCAATTCACGGTTAGCCAGATAGCGGTCAGCGATCTGTTGCTGGCTGATTCGGCAGACTTTGCCTTCGGTAGCCCGCCGCCAAGCCGCTTGGGCTTCCTCTAATGACGGACGCAAGGCCGCCCTCAAGGTGGCAAAGAAATTGGCCATTCCCTTGCCGTTTTCCGGAGCCAGCAGAAAATGCAGGCAGAGAACTTCGTCAGGATGGTCTGCGACTCGCTGCCGCAAGGCACCGGCTTGATCTAGAAACAACTCGTAGGACAGCTCGGCGTCTCGCACCGGGTCGTTGCGGGTAGTGGTACAAAGTTTGTAATCTTTCACCAGGCGGTGATAGGGGTTTTGCGGAAACGCCACCGGCGACAACTCCAGGGTGTCGACCAGGGGTAGCCGATGCAGTGCCAAATCTGGATGCAGCAGCGACAATGCCGGCTGGTCGAAGGCAACGATGTTATGCCCCAAAACAAACGCTGCGCCTTCGGTGACCTGATCCAATTGATACATTAAATCAGCGGCCTTGCCGGAGATCCGCAACCGAGCGCCGGTATCTGGCCTGAAGGCACCAATTTCCCTCAGCCTCAAGCTATCTTGGCGGGCGGTTTCTATGTCAATGCAAAGACACTTGGCGCGTGTTTTTTCTGGCTGTTGTGCCATCAGGAGATCATGCTGGATTCAATCCAAATTCTTTGGATATTTCTATTTCAGGAAGGGTAAGCATAAGCAATGCCGTTCACCAAATTTTCGGCGATTGCTGCCGTTTGAGTCGACTATCTTTCCCGTACTCAGAATCTTTAGAGTAAAGAAGGCCCGGAAAGGGATAAATGTGTATAAACCAAAATAGTATAGTCCGGTTAAAAAATCCAGAAATGCAGAAGAAAGGTGCCGATGCTAGGAATATTAAAAAATTGCAGCGATTCAGTTGCTGGCTAGGCTTATGGATGTGGGCCGGTCAGTTTCTGAAATGGAGTGGAAATCGCACCCTTACACAGTCGGACAGCTAATTAACATGGCAAGATTCGAGCAACTTTTGATTTAAGGTTGTGCCGATGATGGGAGTCGAACCTACAGTCTTCGCATTACCAATGCCGACCAAACGAATTGAAACAACATCGGATTATAGTTTATTCCTCATATACTGGGCGCTTCAAGTAGTTTCGTTCTGACTCGCTTTTGACTTGGTTGTTTGACCAATGCGCCTAAATTTTCGCCTCGAAAATTTGTCGGCAAGCCCCGTCAGTAACCATAGTCCGAATCGGGAGCCAGCCTATCGATAGGCGCAGGCGATTTAACGATGAATAGCGGGAAAAAGGAGCACAAGAGACAGTTGGAATGACTGGGCGAGATGATCGGCTGGGCGGTAGTGAATTTACTGATAGGCATCGTGGTTTTGGGTTTTTTGAAGTAAGGGAGAATAGCGATGAAGTTGTTTGTAAATCATCTATCGGGGTAGGGCGCTTCGCGCAATCAAACCGCCAATTTACAAATGATGACGGGTTGACAGACAACTGTTCTTGCATTGTTCCAACTCCTGAATTCTTGCATCCGTATCGGCGAATTCGTCTTGCGCGTTCAATTTAAATTTTGAACTTATCATCGCTTATTTTCTCCTAGAAATACTATTTTCGCATCTTGGCAAAGCTAATATCGTTTGTTAAGAAAGAGGTATTTGTCATGAATCCAAGGCGCGCTTCGTCAGCAAGCGATTTAACCGGCAATGAGGTTACTCTGGAGTCGGCAATAACCTGACCATATTGCGGGCATGCCAGAACAAAGGTCATGTCTGCGGGTGCCGGTCTGTTTTTCTTTCAATGCGTGTACTGGAAAACCCTGCTCAAACCCAAGTCAGGCGATTGTTGTGTTTTCTGTTCCCATGAGGCCTGACATGCTCGCCCATGAAGCAGGGGGAAGATCTGTAGTGAAGCCAAGGGCAAAGATAAGCTTGTAATACAGAGCCCATAATTTCCTGATTCCTGTCGAATTTTCGCAAGTCAGGATTGTCCGTCAATAAAAACGAAAGAGAGGGTATTATGAAAAAATTATCTTTAATCGGTGCGGTTTTAATGTTTTTATTAAGCTTTGCGGTATCTGCAGAGATGCATGCCGATGCGGCTTTGGAACATACCAAAGCCGCAGTTGAAGAAGGAAAAGCCGGGCATGGCCCGATATTGGTCGAGCATGCGACTACGGCTTTATCTCATGCGAAAGCAGCTGCCGAAGCCGCTAAGGGTGGGTCGAAAACTCATATGGATGCTGCGGTTAAATCGTTGGAATCGGCTATCGAGCACGGCAAAATGCAAGGGGATGAGCATGTCAAGGCCGCCACCAAAGCCGCCGAAGAAGCCGAGGAACACCTTAAGGCCGGCAATAAATAATTTTTAACCCAATGCAAACGGACGATGTTTACCTCGTCCGTTTGTTTACGCTTATCTACTCATGCAGAACCGGGCTAAAAATAAGCCCTAAAAGGTGGCAGCAATGTTGAGAATGGTATTTGAAATCGTGATGGCGTCGGCTGTCGTGCTAACTATCGTGATGATCACGAAGCTTGGCGCATTGCCAAATGAAGTGGATAGCGATGACGAGAGTAGGGATGATAACAGTCAATAGGGGCTATGCGATAGTGCTGCCTTGCCCGGTTGCCGAAAGCCCATCATTCGCGATCGATGGGCTTTTGTGTAAAACTCTGTATTTGATCTGACAACTTCAAAAGTTAGACTGTATAAAATATCACATTGACAGGTTAGCTTCGCTTATCTTTGGGCGATGCTGATTGCAAAGGCCTATGAAGTTCTCCCACTCGATTGTCTCCAATATGATGGGTTGAAAGCGAGCTGATTTTGATCAGACCTATCTCAATGAATCGCAAGAAACGGTACTGAAGCGGTTGAACTCACCGTGACCATCCTTTATATTAGTGAATATCCACCTTTAGCCTAATGTCATAGGAATCTCGTCAGTTTACCAATTTCTATGTTTTTTTGATTTCACTGGATTTATCTAAGGAGACTTTATGAAATACAATCATATTCTTGGCGTTTTTGCCATTATAGCGAGCACTTCTTCATTTGCTGCGACCGTAGCCGATTCCGGTATAGTCAGCGTATTCCAGGGACAAACTCCCCGACTGAATATCACCAACGTTGACAGCAGCCCAAACAAATCGTGCAGCTTTACCCTGTCATTCCTTGACTTGAATGGTGTTATCCTACAGCCACCATCACCGTTACCAACTACATTCACTATTGACGGCGGCCATGGCCAATCGATACAGTTTGCTACGCCGCCCCTTGGTGCCACTACGCCGCTACGCGCACATATCGACTTTTCCCCACAATTTGACCCGGCTTTTAACCCCAACGCTGGTTCAGTGGACCCCTTGAACGGGTGTTACCATCTTATCCCTACCTTTGAAGTATCGGATGCAACTAGCACACGCGTACTCAACACCGATTTCTACGGATTGCCTAGTCCTGGTCCTAATGCTAATAGCGGAACAACAGGAAAAGTGGAGATTTGTCATAAACCTAATACGCCCGCGCAAAAAACACTGTGGATACCTCAGTCTGCTTTAAAAGGGCATTTAGGTCACGGCGATTATCAGGGGCAATGCTCTTAAGCCCTAAAACCGCACAATCCTGTCACACATTGCGCGGCGTAAGGATACGCCGTAGAAGCCGGCATTCAGCCGGAGTGTGAACGGGGCTCTATATTAAACTAGTGCTTAATTGCATAAACTAACGATAGTGTTTCTGAGTTGGCTGCCACGCACTTCTTATTTTCGCCATTTGAAAGGTCGTGGATTTTGGGAATAACTCACAATGAATTCTTCAATGGCCTAACGTAAATGGGCGGCACTGGCAAAGCTGGCACCGCGCAAGGCCTTGCGACTGATGCTGAAAATCTTGGAAGCGGAGCAAGGCAAAGCGAAGATTTTTAGTTTCCGATAGCCGTAGCGCCGGGCGGGTTTGCAAAGCGAAGCGGAGCAAACCTGCAAGGCATCACGACACGGCGTAAAGTCATTGCGAAGCGAAGCGCTGATCCCCTTGTTGGGTCGGAACGGGCGAATCGGGGCGCCGAAGGCAAATAGCTGCCGCGTAATTTTTGTCGCTTGCTTGGGCTCGGATGCCCAAAACAAGCTTTCGCAAAAATAGCGGCACTATCAGAATACCAAACCAAATTTTCACTTGATTCAGTCAGCTTGCGGAATTAACTGGTGCCGATGATAGGAGTCGAACCTACGACCTTCGCATTACGAATGCGCTGCTCTACCAACTGAGCTACACCGGCAAAACCAAAATTAGCTCGAACTGTGTCTATACTAAGTACCTATGCATATTTATCCAGCCAGCAATTTCAGGCATGCTATTGTTTTTATTACCACCTTTCACAAGGCGTTCTAAAAAATGCCGGGTTTATTTTGCACATGCACTTACTTAGTAGTCAGATAGCTTGCTGTCCCCGGGCATTGTACCGCATATCTTCCGCCTCCGTCACTGTGTCGCGTTGACGAATCAGTTACTCTGCCAACCGAGTTACATTAGTTTGGAATGGGGCTTATAAGAGCAGCATATTAAATCATAACTGACGAATTATTTTAAGCCCTTCATGCAAAATTTGCATCGATGAATCCATTCCTAAACATTAGGAAGTTCCAGTGTCGGACTGTAGTTTGGAAGATTTTATATGCTGCAACAAAAACTCCGGAATTCTTTGTTCCAACCAGTAGCGTGGACGGAAAGGGTAGACGCCGGTCACGAAACCGACGTGACCGCCGCTTTGCGCTATTTCCAGGAGCACGGTTGGCGATAGTTCATGTTCTTCGGGGAGCACTTCGACGGTCATGAAAGGATCGTCGGCTGCCTGGATGACCAAGGTCGGCACGGTGATCGATTTGAGAAACTGACGAGAGCTGGAACGCTGATAGTAATCGTGCACATCTCGGTAGCCGTGCAGTTTCGCGACGACGACATCATCGTATTGCCAAAACGAGTCTATGCTGGCGAGGTCGCCCAGTTGTCTGATTTTTTCGGCTTCCGCCTCGATACCCAGGGTTTCAAGGTGTTGCAGTTTCAAACGAACATAGTGCTTGAGTTCGTTGAGCAGGTTTTTACGATAAATTTTCGAAAACCCGCTATCGAGTTTGCTCGCGCAGATGCTCAGCACCAGCGGCACAGATACCGCGATCGCGGCGAACAAATCAACACGGTTGCCCTGTTCCCCGAGCCATTTCAGCAGCACGTTGCCGCCCAGCGAAAAACCGATCGCGGCCATCGGCGTTTCCGGTTCGCGTGCGCGCAAGGTTTGATAGAGGAAATGAACGTCCTCGGTTTCCCCGGAGTGATAGCAGCGGGCCAAGCGGTTCGATTCTCCGCTGCAGCCACGGAAATTCAATGCGACGGTGCGCAGCCCGAGTTTCGCCAGCGTGTGCTGCAAGCCTTTAATGTAGCCCGACTCCGAGCTTCCGGTCAGGCCGTGCAATAAAATCACGACCGGCTGTCCGGATTCGCCACAGCAGTCGATGTCGAGAAAATCGTTATCCGGTGTGATTAATCGCTCCCTTCTCAGTGTTTCGGTAGGCCGCGCATTTCGAAAAAAGGCCGGAAAGATCGTTTGCAGGTGGCGGTTTTTTAGCCACCATGCCGGTTTGAAGGCGCTTTGAAAAATCATTAGGGGGAAATCGGCGGTTATGTTCGTGGCAAACGGTACAAAATATTCCGCGCAACCATTTTGCGGGTAGCGGGACGAAGAAGGGTTACGTTTTTACCCTGTGACAAAAGGGTCGCATGGCTTCCGCATTTACGGTTAAACTCTGCGATCAGGCATGTCTTTACTATAACAAGGAGGCGACGCATGATGATGTTTCCCGATCTATTCCAGGTATTCATTCTGGGACTCTTTATTTTTCTTCCGGTTTGTTTGATCTATCGAAAAGCCGGTTTTAATCCGGCTTGGGCTGCGCTGGTGTTTTTGCCGGTTTTCGGCTTATTGCTGATTTTTCTGCAGTTGGCTTTTTTGCCCTGGCCCAACCGCCAGGGGGAAATGGAGCGCAATCCATGATGCCGCTATTTTATATCCTGCTGCCGATCTATGCCGGATTTTGCTTGTGGTTGGGTTTTCGGATCATTCAAAAAGCCGGATTCGACGGTTGGTGGACGCTGGTACTGCTGATTCCGGTCGTCAATATTGCGATGATTTGGGTGTTTGCGTTTATGCGTTGGCCGACGTTGAAAGGGGATATTAAACAGGACTTATAAACAGAACATGATGCACTGGCAATTTTGGATCAATCGTTGCTTCGCGGGGTACTATCCGTTGCAATGGGCGGGTAGGAGTTTTTTCGGGCTGCGCCGATTTGCCGAAAATTTGGTTTAAACGTTAGGGACGGTTAAGATAACTCGTCTCGCCCATAAGCGTATACTTACGGGCATCAATGGGAACGATAATCTAAGGGGCAAGCGTGACACTCAGAAGTTTTAAAAATAAACAGCCGATCATCGGCGAGCGCGTCTATATCGATGATAATGCGACGGTGATCGGCAATGTGACGATCGGCGACGATGTTTCGATCTGGCCTTCGGTCGTGATTCGGGGCGATGTCGAAAGCATCAAAATCGGCGACGGCACCAACGTGCAAGACGGCTCGGTGTTGCATGTGACGCATTACGGCAAGTTCACGACCCAAGGCTATCCGTTGACGATAGGGAAGGGCGTTACGATCGGTCATCGGGCGGTCGCGCATGCCTGTACGATCGGCAATTATTGCCTGGTCGGCATCGGCGCGATCATCATGGATGATGCGATATTGGAAGACTATGTAATGTTAGGCGCCGGCGCTTTGGTGCCGCCGGGCAAACGGCTTGAAAGCGGTCATTTATATGTCGGCGCGCCCGCACAGAAAAAACGGCCGCTGACCGACTCAGAAAAAGAGTTTCTCGAATATTCGGCAGCGCATTATATTCATTTGAAGGATGAATATTTGCAGGACTCTCACCAGTAAGGATCGGGTCAAAAATAGCTTCCTGAATTTCGGTTTCAATTACGCAACACCGTTTGGGCTATTTGCTCCGAGTTTTGCAACTTGGTATTGGCCAGCAGCAAATACCATTTGTTTAAGTTGCAAATGCTCCAAGTCCTCGTGTTCAATGCCCAAGCGCACGACCCGCTGATTCTTATCAACCAACTGCAATAGCGGGGTTCCGACAGGAACCCCTTGGCCTTGTTGCACGTTGATCACATGAAGCATACCTGCGTTTTCGGAAAAGAGCAGTTTAGTGATTTCCTGAATTGCTATAGCCCAATAAAATCAACTTCTTCAGCGATTTAAATCCAACTGCGGAGCAGTTACTTTTGGGTGGGTTTTCGAGGAAATTTTTATTTAATCAGGACAGTTACTTACAAAACTACTTCTCGATCAACTGATCTTTTTAGGATAAACCCAATAAGCCTGTCAGCAAGCCGGTTATGGCGTTATTTTTTATTTTTGCCATATATTTTCTGGACCAAGTCGTAAAACCAAGGCGGCCGAAACAGCACGACCCACATTAACAGCAGTCCGGAGATAGGAACAGGGCCAATCTCAAGAAGGGTGATGACTAAAAGGGTAAAAAAACATAGCATACGCATGGCTATCTCCTTGTTGCCTGGCTTCCGTCGCTAGCCTCATTGTTCTGAATGCTGTTCAGGTCGACCAGAACTTTAAGTCCCGGCCTATTGTCGGCCATTGCTATGCTGCCTTGATGAAGGTCGACAATGGCGGCGACTATGCTTAAACCTAAGCCGTTTCCTGCTGTGGTCCGGCTTTGTTCCAGTCGATAAAAACGCTGAAAGACTCTCTGACGATGCGCTTCGCTAATGCCTGGGCCGTTGTCGGCAATGATCAATTCGAGATTAAGGCCCGACGATTTCAAACTGGCTGCAATTCGGGTGTGTTCGGGCGTGTGTAAAATAGCATTTTCAAGCAGATTAAAGACCAGTTGCGTTAACAAATCTTTATCGCCGTATATTTCAAGACGTTGTTCAATGTCAGTGGCAATGATTTTTCCTTGTTCCTCAGCTACGGGAATCAACGCATCGGCTACGGAAACGACGACATCGCTTAGATTGACGACCTTGAAGCCGCTGCGGCGGGATTGGGATTCAATCTGAGAAATCCTCAGTAGGGCGGCAAAGGTATCCAGGATGGTGTCAACTTCGGCAAGGGCGGAAGCGATCCGTTCGTGATATTGAGTTTTTGACAGATTCGCTTTCAGTGCCTCTTCAAGCCTGAATTTCAAACGACTGACCGGTGTGCGCAAATCATGGGCAATATCGTTGGAAACCTGTTGCACGTTCTCTATCAAGGCAGCGATTTTATCCAGCATGCGATTGAGCAATAACGCCAGCTTGTCCAACTCATCCTGGTTTTTCGAAACTGCTAAACGGTGGCTTAAGTCGCCTGCAATAATGGCTTGCGCGGATTGGGTAATACCGGCAATTTTTTTTAGGAAGGTACGGCTAATATAAAATCCGCTCGCTACACCCAGAGCAATCACCAACACGACGCCCCATAAAAACGATTGAATAATCGCTTCGCCGGTTTCTTCAATATACTCACTGTCATGACCTACACCCAGCCAAAGGCGATTGGGCAGGACAATGACATGAGCCATTAGCTCGGGGTGCTCTTCTTCATTATTGTTTTTAGACTCCGCGGCTACGAGGGTTTGCCATCCTTCCGCGAGCTTGAAATCGCTAAAATTTCCGGCGACCAACTCGCCTTGCTGATTTACCAAGCCGTACTTTTTAGAATACTGAGAGTTTGAATCTAGCAGCTCGTTAATCTCGGTGATTAATTCAGGCGATCCGCCGGTCTCGTACTCTGCTTTAAGACGGTTGACTTCTGAATCAATGTTACTTTTAAGCTGCTGTTCAAGGGTATGATGGGTTAAGAAATAAACCGTTATGCCAATCGCCAGAAAAGAGCACAAAAACAACCCTAAATAGAGAGTTGACAACTTAAAGCTAGTGGTACTGACCAGACTAGGCTGTTTCATGAATCCTATACCCGGCACCACGCACGGTCTGGATGATGTCGGATTTGTTTCCAGTATTCAGTTTGCTGCGCAAGCGGCTAATATGGGTTTCAACAATATTGGTTTTGGGGTCGAAATGAAAATCCCAGACATTCTCAAGCAGCATAGTGCGAGTGACAACTTGTCCTGCATGACGAACCAAATATTCAAGCAGGCGAAATTCAGTGGGTTGAAGGTCGATCAGTTGTCCATCGCGTTTGACTACTCTTTTCATCAGATCAATTTCAATGCCGCAAACGCGTAAAACTTTCATTTCTACGGTTTCTCTGGGTCTACGTAGCAACGCGTTCACCCGTGCATCCAGTTCATTGAATGCGAAAGGCTTAACCAGATAATCATCCGCCCCGGCATTTAAACCTTCAACACGATCATTAATGCCGCTCATTGTGGTCAGAAATAATACCGGTACAGAGTTGCTTGCGCCGCGTAGCTTTTTTACCAAACTCAGTCCATCAAGTCCCGGTAACATGCGATCGACAATAAGCAAATCATGGTTGGCTTCTTGAGCGAGAAACAAACCTTCCAGACCGTCTTTCGCCGCATCCACCGTATGACCCGCCTCTTTTAAACCAGCGACTATATAGTTTCTGGTTTGCGTGTCGTCTTCAATGATTAATATTTTCATACATAAAAAATGCCGGGGTGTTTCCCCGGCATTCATAGTCTATTCTTTCTCGCTTTCAGCGCCTTCATTAGACTCATCTTCCAGCGAAACTTTAAGCACGCTGCCGGTCTTGCCGTCGACAATGACTTCATGGACTTTGCCGTCTTTAAGGATTTCGATTTCAAACTGCACAGCGGCGGACTCATCGTTTAATTCCGCTTCCATTGCTTTGCCGCCGGTTTTTTGCTCGGCTGCTTTAATCGCATCCTGTAAAGAAATTGTGGCTTGGCTAAAAAGCTTTAGCTCTTTGGCTTCTTTGTCTTGGGTTTCCGCCGCTTGCGCTACGTTTACAACGCTGCCGGCGGTCATAATCATTGCAAATAAAGCGATCAGAATTTTAGAGTGTGCGGTGTTCATAGTGTTTATCCTCGTTCATATCAGGCGGGATTGCCTGACTTGGGATATAGCATAGCTTTTCTTACATTACAGGAAGCTTCCTAAATCTATACAATTTGGTAATGTCAGTTTTTTCGGGTAGGGGTACAGTTTCGCCTTATGGGATGGTCAGGCCCATCTGCCAGAACATCGTAGCCGTATCGCGCGCACCCCAACGCTTATGAATTTTACCGTTGCGGATGATGAACCACTCCATAGCGGTAATTTCATAGCCTTGTTCGGTCACGGGGCCGCCGCGAAACGAATTGAGCGAACGGCCGTGCTCGACATAGCGCACCGACACCTCGTCGCCTTCGGCAATCATCGCTTCAACATGTAGTCTGATCGCAAAACTATCGATCAGGTCGCGCCAGATCGGCTTGGTCTTTTCGATGCCACCCCAACCGAGAACGCCATAAATCAGTGCATCCGGGGCAAAAGCCTGGCAGACGCCGTCAAGGTCGCCGCGATTAAAGGCATCGACATAGTCGAGCACCACGCGTTTGTTTTCTTCCGACATGTATTTTTGTCCGTTGAACAGTTCAAGCCACTGTAAGGTTCTTCGGCCTAAATATTACTTGTTCAACAACGTCCACTGCAACTGCCATTGATGCTCCGCGTCGAAGGCTTGCAGATAATGTACGTTTTTGCCCGAGCCGTAAGCCATCGGTGCGCCGTTTCGGTATACCAGGCGCTGGCTGTGGAGCGAATGGATGCGGTCGCCGGGCGTGATGATACCGGTCAGATTCAGCGGGTCGGACGCATTGATCACGGTCAGTTCGGGGATAGTCGGCGGTTCGCGCAGGTCACGAAGCAAGCCGACCGCTTCGGGCAGGGCAAACTGTTCGCCCGCGAAGCCTTGCACGAAGCGGCCGCCACGCAGTTCGCCGCGCGCTTCCAGGCGGCGGTAAACGTAGAGCAATTCGCGCCAGCTTGGCAGATTTTCTTCCCGCTCCAGCACCTTCCGAAACACCACGCCGTAACGTTTGAGCAGCACGCGGGCGATATGTTCGACGGCCGCATAATTTTCGGTCGTTGGCTGACGCAAGGGGCGCAGCAGCGACCAGCGTCCGGCCGCGGCGAAGGGATCGTAGATCGGGTAGCGCTTGCCGCGCCGGTGCAGGATCTTTTGTGGAGTGACTAAAGTGCGCAGGCCTTGGAAACTGTCCGAGGTGATCAGGCCGGCGGCGGCAAGTTCGCCGAGCGCTTCTTCCAGCTGCGTTTTAAGCAGGCCGGTTTCGCCGGCCAGCTCCTGAAAGAAACTGGCTCCCCATTCGCGGATCGCGGCATGCACTTTCAGCGCATTGCCGGAAAGCTCGAGCGCCGCGCTGTCCGGCAGTGCCGCGAAGGCGCGCCAGCTTTCCAGATGTTCGCGCGCGACCAGGGCAACCGGCGTATTTTTGCCGGCGGCTTTCGGGCTGCTGTCGCCGAGGGCTTTCAAGCGCAGCCAGATGAATTTGCCCGAGGTGCAGAGTTGATCCAGTTCGGAGGCGAAATAGGGTTTGATGCGCCGAGTCAGAATGTCGTGTTCCCAGCCGAATGCCGGGAGGTTGCAACCTTCCAGTTGCTGCAAAGCTTTCGCCAGCGCTGCTTCGCCGGTTCCCGGTTCATGAAGATTGTGCCAGTGGAACAGAAAGCGCATGAATACGGCGGGTGCGACCGGCTCGATCTCCTTGCGCAGTTGTTTCAGGGTATAGCGATGGATGCGCGCGAGCAGGCCGCGTTCGCACCATTCCGTGGTCGCTGCGCCGGGCGTAAAGCGCCCTTGCAGTACGACGCCTTGCTGTTCCAGGGCAGCCAGTGCCCGTTCGAGTTGCGCTAGCGGATAGGCGAGCGGTTTGGCCAGTTGTTCGCCGGTGACGGGGCCGAGTCCTTCCAGGCGGCTACGGATCAGGTCGCGCAGGATGTTCTCGTCGGTTAATGCCTGAGCGGGCGGTAGCGGCGGGATGCTCGGCGTAAGATCGGCCTCCGGAAAAAGCGCCTGCAATTCGGAAAGGCGCTCGGCGGCGACCCAAAGCTTTTGACCGTGCGGCAGCCGCATCACGGCCGCGCGCCGGCTTTGCTGCAAGGCCGCGAACAGTTCGGGCCATTCATTGCGTATACCTTCCTCTTCGGTCATGAAGCCGAGGATATTCAAGGCATCATGTAGTTCATCCGCATCGCGCGCTTCCGGCCAGGCTTCCAGGCGCACGCTGTCGATCGCTTCCGGATTGAGCCGGCCGATCTCGGCCGCATCTTCGGGGCTGCCAAAGCGGCGCTGTTGAATCGCCAGCGTGCGGCGCTCTTCCGCGGGGGCGTCGTCAAGAAAGGCGTAGGGGCGCGCATTGATGATTTCCTGCGCCAGCGGCGATGGCGCGGTCAGGTCGCGGGCGATCACCTGAATCTCGCCGCTTTCGATGCCTTGCAGCACGGCCTGCAGGCCGTCGATGTCCATTAGTTCGTGCAGACAGTCCCACAAGGTTTGATCGACTAACGGATGATCGGGAATCTCACGCTCGCCAGCGATATTTTCGAAACAGGCGAGCTGGTCCGGAAAGATCACCGCGATCAAATCCTCCGCGTCGTTGCGCTGGAATGGCGCAGGCACCTTTTTGCCGCCGCGGTTGCGCGGTACGGCGAGGGCGGTATTGGCGACCCAGCGCCAGCGCGTCGGAAACATCGGCGCGGCGAGCAGCGCCTGAATCAGCACGTCCCTGACCGAGGCGGCCTTTAGATAACCGGCCGGCTCGAGAAGCGGAAAACTGTGCGTGGGGCCCAGCGACAGCACGATATTGTCTTCAGTTGCGGCCGCCTGCAGCTCGAAATTGAAGCGCCGGCAGAAGCGCTTCCTGAGCGCCAGCCCCCATGCCTTGTTGATCCGCGAGCCGTAGCGCGAATGCACCACGAAATGCATGTCGCCGGTTTCGTCGAAGAAGCGTTCGAAGATGATGTTTTTGAACGACGGCAGTACGGTCAGCGCGGCTTTTGCGGTTGCAAGATAAGCATGCAATTGCTCGGCGGCGGCTGATGGCAGACCGAGACGATTGAAAATAAAGTCGCGCGCGGCATCGCCGCCTTGTTCGAGCAAACGGTCGATCGTTTCCGACAACTCGGACACCGCTTCCGATAACTCCCGGCTGCGCCCCGGTGCTTCGCCGAACCAGAACGGAATGTTCGGCGGCTGGCCGTGTGCGTCTTCGACATACACCTTGCCCTGCTCGATCTTCAGCATCCGGTAGGAGTTGTTGCCGAGCTGAAAGATGTCGCCGGGAATGCTTTCGAACGCGAAATCCTCGTTCAAGGTACCGACGAACAGGCCTTCCGGCTGCATGATAACGTCGTAATCGAACTGGTCCGGTATCGCGCCGCCGTTCACGATCGCGGTCAGCCGCGCGCCCTTGCGCGGCCGCAGCATGCCATGCACGACATCGCGGTGCAGATAGGCGCCGCGCCGGCCGCGCCGGGTGTGGTAGCCGTCCGCGAGCATCTTGACGACGGCGGTGTATTGATCGGAAGTCAGCGTCCGGTACGGCCAGGCTTTGCGCAGCACATCGTACAGCTCGCGCTCGGGCCATTCGCGGCAGGCGACTTCGGCGACGATTTGCTGGGCGAGAACGTCCAGGGGATGGTCGGGGATAAGAATCGTGTCGAGTTGATCGTTCGCGACCGCATGCAAAAGCGCCGTGCATTCGACCAGATCGTCGCGGGTCAGCGGAAACAGGCGGCCTTTCGGAATCGCGCCGAGCCGGTGCCCGGAACGGCCGACCCGTTGCAGGAACGCCGCGATGCCATGCGGCGAGCCGAGCTGGCAGACCAGATCGACGTCGCCGATGTCGATGCCGAGTTCGAGCGAGGCGGTCGCGACCAGCGCCTTCAGGCTGCCTTGTTTGAGCCGGTTTTCCGCATCGAGCCTGTGTTCCTTGGCGAGGCTGCCGTGATGCGCCGTCACGAATTCCTCGCCAAGCCGCTCGGCAAGCGCGGCGGAGGCGCGTTCGGCCAAGCGCCGAGTATTCACGAAAATCAGCGTGGTGTGATGGTCGTTGATCAATTCGACGAGGCGGTCGTAGATTTCGCTCCAGACCTCGGCCGCCATCACCGCTTCGAGCGGCGAGCTGGTCACTTCGATTTTTAAATCGCGTTTCCGAACATGGCCGGTGTCGATGATTGTGCAGGGCTCTTCACGGTTGCCGGTCAGAAAGCGCGCAATCGTGGTCAAGGGCTTTTGCGTCGCGGACAGGCCGATCCTAACCGGCGGCTTCTCGGTCAGTTGCGTCAACCGTTCCAGCGACAGCATCAGATGCGCGCCGCGCTTGTTGCCGGCCAGCGCGTGAATTTCATCGACGATCACGCTGTGTACCGTTTTCAACATGTCGCGTCCGGATTCGGAGGTCAGCAGTATGTACAACGACTCCGGCGTAGTGACCAGGATATGCGGCGGCGTGCGTTTCATCGCGAAGCGCTCGGCCTGGCTGGTATCGCCGGTGCGGGTTTGTGCGCGGATCACCACGCTGGGCAGGGCGGCTTCGAGCAGTGCCATGCCGATACCGGATAAAGGTAGTTCGAGATTCTTATGGATGTCGTTGGATAGCGCTTTCAGCGGCGAGACATAGAGCACCAGCGTCTGATCGGGCAAAAAGGCGTCGACGCCTTGTTTAACCAATTGATCGATCACCGCGAGAAAAGCCGCCAGGGTTTTACCGGAACCGGTCGGTGCGGCGATCAGCGTGGCCTGGCCTGCCTGAATTGCTGGCCAGGCCTGGCTTTGAACGTCGGTAGGCGCCTGGAAATGATCCAAAAACCAGCGGGCAACGACCGGATGGAAGGAGTGTAGGATGCGAGTCATGGCGTTAGCTGCCTGACATGAGGTGATTTAATGGAAAAAATTTGCCGGGCGGGTTTTGTAAACGCGTCCTCAAGTTATATCGAAGCCGTGAAGTTGGCTTGAAACGCTTAGGACGGGGTTGAAAACCCCGTCCTGCAGAAGACAAACGGTATTCCCATTTGTGCTCTCTGGGTACGCCTGAGCGTGGGAAGGATGCATTTACCCTTTCGCAGCCCGTTTCCGTTCGTGTTCCAGCAACAGCTTTTTACGCAGCCGGATTGATTTCGGGGTGACTTCGACCAGTTCGTCCTCGTCGATAAACTCCAGCGCCTGCTCCAGCGACATTTTCTGGATCGGCGTCAGAATCAGGTTTTCATCGGTTCCGGCGGCGCGGATGTTGGTCAACTGTTTTGCCTTGGTCGGGTTCACGGTCAGATCGTTCGCGCGGGAGTGGATGCCGACCAGCATGCCTTCGTAGACCTCATCGGCATGCACCAGGAACAGTTCGCCGCGCTCCTGCAGCGCGAACAGGGCATAGGCCAGAGCCTTGCCTTGCGCCATCGACACCAGCACGCCGCGTTTGCGGGTGCCCAGTTCGCCTTTTTTCATCGGGCCGTAATGGTCGAAGACGTGATAAAACAGGCCGGAACCGGAGGTTGAAGTCATGAATTCGGTCTGAAAACCGATCAGTCCGCGCGACGGCACCATGTATTCCAGGCGCACCCGGCCTTTGCCGTCCGGTACCATATTCAACAAGTCGCCCTTGCGTTCGCCGAGCTTTTCCATGATCGAACCTTGGTGAATTTCCTCGACTTCGATCGTGACCATCTCGAACGGCTCGTGCTTTTCGCCGTCGACTTCCTTCAGAATCACTTCCGGACGCGAGACGCCGAGTTCGAAGCCTTCCCGTCGCATGTTTTCGATCAGGACCGACAAATGCAGTTCGCCGCGACCCGAGACCTTGAATTTATCAGGGTCGCCGGTTTCGTCCACTTTCAACGCGACATTGTGCTGCAACTCCTTTTCCAGGCGGTCGCGGATCTGCCGGGAAGTCAAAAACTTGCCTTCCTTGCCCGCAAACGGCGAATTGTTGACCTGAAAGGTCATCGTTACGGTCGGTTCGTCAACAGTCAGCGGCGTCATCGCCTCGACTGCATCGGGATGGCAAAGGGTATCCGAAATTTCGAGCTTTTCGATGCCGGTAAACGCAATGATGTCGCCTGCGTTCGCTTCCGGCACTTCGACGCGTTCCAGGCCGTGAAAACCGAAGACCTGCAGGATGCGGCCCTTGCGTTCAACGCCTTCGCGGTTGACAATCGTCAACTGCATGTTGGTTTTGACCGTGCCGCGCTGAATCCGGCCGATGCCGATCACGCCGACATAGGTATTGTAGTCGAGGCTCGATACCTGCATCTGGAACGGGCCGTCCAGATCGACCGCTGGCGGGCTGACTTTTTCGACGATCGTTTCAAACAAAGGTGTCATGTCGCCGCCGCTGACCGTTACGTCCAAACCGGCATAGCCGTTCAGGGCCGAGGCGTAAACGATTGGAAAATCGAGCTGTTCGTCGGTCGCGCCGAGGCGGTCGAACAAGTCAAACGTTTGATCGACGACCCAATCCGGACGTGCGCCGGGACGGTCGATCTTGTTGATCACTACGATCGGCTTCAGGCCCAACGCAAAGGCTTTCTGGGTCACGAAGCGCGTTTGCGGCATCGGTCCGTCGACCGCGTCGACCAACAGCAAGACCGAATCGACCATCGACAGCACCCGTTCGACCTCGCCGCCGAAATCGGCGTGGCCCGGGGTGTCGACGATGTTAATATGATAACCGTTCCAGTCCAGTGCGGTGTTCTTTGCCAGAATCGTGATGCCGCGTTCTTTTTCCAGATCGTTCGAGTCCATGACTCGTTCGGTGACTTTCGTATGCGCGGCAAACGTGCCGGATTGTTGCAGGAGTTTATCGACCAGCGTGGTTTTGCCGTGGTCAACGTGCGCGATGATCGCGACGTTTCTTAACTTATTGATATCCATTGAGTAAATTTGAATGGGTTAGCGAATGATTGGAATGCGGCAGATCCCGTGTCCGCATTTCAAAAGAGATCTCTTGTTTAAATGACTTATTTAAGGGGGGGAATTATACACAAAAGATAAGTCGGCGTTTTTATCATTCAACGATTTACTGAAAAAACCAGTGCTTCGGTTGCGCTGAGCGAGCCGTCATGACTGAAGCCATCATCGAAATTCAAGGCAACAGAATCGCCCACAATAAAACCTACTCCCGGACTATTTCGGGCGGGGATGGTTGGGGTGGATCCGATGCGCGTGTTTTATTTGCCAGAGTCAAACATTAAAACCGATCGCTTCGAAGGCGACTGCAATCCGCCAGTCGCCATTATAGCGTTCCGTGCGGATCACGGCACCTCCGCATTGAAGGCCGGTTTCACTGTCCGCATGCCGCTCGAGCATTGAGAATCAAATTTCGCTTCCGCGGGGAGAAGAGAGCTCCATTTCAATACAGTCGCCGGAAGTTTCGACATCGTTAACCTGTCTTACTCCTCAAGTAATAAATTTATTCCAAATCCTTGAAATCCCTTCTGACCAACTCGATTTGCGCCCGGTAGTTTTCGCCGTCTCCGTAATTGAAGAATTTCTGATACCGGCTGTGCAGGGTGCCGATGCGCCGGGCATGCTTGATCGGGCACCAGTATTGCTCGGTGCGCGCGGCAATTTCCTGGATGTAGGCAATTAGTCCGTTAAAGTAACTGCAATAGGCGCAGTTGAGTTTTTCAATCAGGTTCAGATAATTCAAATACTGCGTGTCGAAGACAATATAGTGTTCTCGCTTGGCCTTCGGGATGCCGTAAATCGGAAAGCAGATGGCTTGATAGAGAGTTACGACCATATCCATCAGCAGCGCGGGTAACAGGCATGACCAGATAATCGGCGCGCTGAGGATATTTAGCCATGGAGAATCTTGCAGAAATTTGACGAGTTCTTTGGTCAGCCGTTTATGTCGTTGGATGATGGATTCTTCGAAATGGATGCGGCGTTGCTGGATTTCGTAGGAGAATTCCTCCTGCTGTTTTTGCAGTTCCTCGAGCAGTTCGTTTTCGAGGTCTTTGATTTTATTGATCAGAAGATCAAGTTGGTCGGTCATGAAAAACTCCTTATAGCGTAAGGAATGCGTGGGAAAAAGACGATCAACCCGGTAGCTGATTTTTTTCGAGCTTCAAATGTTTAGCTTGAACCGAGTCATGTTGGTATGAAATGAGGCGGCACGCAACGGCTGCCGGAGTTCATGGCGGAACCGACTCCGATAGAACTTGATTGTGGAAGGATTATGGCAGAGCCTTCGCTACCAATATGTCGCCCGGAACGCCGGGCTGTGTATGAAGCTTATGCCAATCGCACTGATAGTCAGCAACTGTTCTCTGGAGCCGGAATCATTGCCGTGAATGGCGGCGTCGAACGTCCCTGTGTTTCCGGCGTGGTGTGATTCGACCACTTGGCGGGCGGCGCTTCGGAAGGCTTCACGAAAGCCATGCTAACGATGACGGGCCGAGAAATTTGCGCGTGTTTGGATTTGAAGAAATGGCACTTTTTTGCGAACGAGGCATCATTCAGCAAGTTTTCGATACTGGCCACGGAAGTATAACAGGGGGGCACCGGTTCGGCAGACCGCTTTTTCGACTTCGCCGATAATGATCCAGTGCGTGCCTGCATGCACCTTTTCGACGACCCGGCAATCAAGCGACATAATGCTGTCATTCAGTAGCGGAACGCCTTGGATGCCGGGGGTCCAGTCAGTTTTTTCGAAGCGTTCCAGTTGGCTCAGACCGCCGGCAAAGTGATTCGAAACGTCCTGCTGCTGATCGCTCAACACATTCACCGAAAAGCGCTCGCTTCCCTTGATGCCTTCGCCGGTGTCGGCCGATTCATTGATACAGACCAAAACTTGCGGAGGAGTCATCGAGACGCTCGAAAATGCCGTCACGGTCATGCCTTGATTGCCGAACTTTTCGGAATGGGTCGCGACGACGGCGACACCGCTCGCCCACAGTTGCAACGCTTGTTTGAATTCATCGCCGGTGACGGCCATTTGGTTCTCCGTATTGATACGTAGGGCGCTGCATCTTCCAGCCGAATGAAGGCGCAACATTGAAGCTTCTTCTGCCTATGTTACAACAACAATGCAGGCTTGTTAACTGAATACGTTCGGGTCGATAGATTGGGGCGGCATTTGAATTGCAGCGACAGGCTTGTTGATTTAAAACGCCAGTCTTTACGAATCAATGCGTTAACCGGTTTTTTTGCAAATAAACCCACTCAAATCAAGGGTTTCTTGGTGTTTCCCGGGTTGAGAAAAATATGGTTTTATGATGTAATGAAGTGATTTTTACCAAAGTGTCTCTTGTATTTGATTGAGGTCGGAATGAGAGGACGATTTCGCGGCTGCTTGCTTGGAGAGTAGGTTTCAACTATGCAATTTACAATAAAGAAAGGTTTGGATTTGCCGATTACCGGCGGCCCCAAACAGGCGATTGAGAAGGGTAACGCGGTCAAAACCGTTGCCGTTCTGGGTACCGACTATATCGGAATGAAACCGACCATGTTGGTCAACGAAGGCGATACCGTCAAACTCGGACAGATTATCTTTACCGATAAGAAGAATCCGGGCGTCAACTTTACCGCGCCGGGCGCAGGCAAGATCAAGGCGATCAACCGCGGAGACAGGCGTGCGTTGCAGTCTGTCGTGATCGAGTTGGCTGGTGATGAACAGGTCGCATTCGCCCAGCATAAGGAAGCCGATCTGGCGGGCCTGACCGAAGAGCAGGTCAAACAAAACTTGTTGCAGTCCGGTTTGTGGACTTCGCTGCGCACCCGTCCTTATGGCAAGATTCCGTCCGTCGACCAGAAACCGCGTTCGGTTTTTGTAACTGCGATCGATACCAGTCCGCTAGCGGCCGATCCTGCCATCATCATCAAGGCGCGCAGCAATGATTTTGTGAACGGTCTGGCAGTGATTGCCCGGTTGACGGACGGCAAAGTCTATGTGTGCAAGGCGGCAGGTGCGGACATTGCGGTCGGCGATACGCCTTCGGTCCAGGTTGCCGAGTTTTCCGGCCCGCATCCAGCGGGTCTTCCAAGCACGCATATCCATTTCATCGACCCGGTCAATGCGGACAAGGTCGTCTGGCATCTGGATTACCAGGCGGTGATTTCGATCGGCGCATTATTCACGACCGGTAAATTGAATGTCGAAAAGGTCATTTCGTTGGCCGGTCCTACTGTCAAGAATCCACGACTGATCCGTACCCGTGTCGGCGCAAGCACCGACGATCTGGTCAAGGGTGAACTCGACGATGTCGAAAACCGGATCGTTTCCGGTTCAGTGCTGTTCGGCCATCAGGCGTCCGATTGGGCTGCCTACCTGGGCTGCTACCACAATCAGATTTCCGTGTTGCAGGAAGGTCGCGCCCGCGAACTGTTCGGCTGGATCGTGCCCGGCAAGGACAAATATTCGGCGCTGGATGTGTATATCAATAGCCGTCAAGATCGGAAATCGGGCCGTCTGTTTCCGTTCACGACCAATAGAAACGGCAGTGACCGCGCGATCGTGCCGGTCGGCGTTTACGAGACCGTAATGCCATTGGATATTCTGGCGACCCCGCTGCTGAAGTCCCTGATCGTCGGCGACAGCGATAATGCCCAGTTGCTCGGTTGTCTGGAGCTCGATGAAGAAGACCTGGCGCTGATGACCTTTGTCGATCCCGGCAAGCATGATTTCGGCCCGGTACTGAGAGCGAATTTAACTAAAATTGAGAAGGAAGGATAATGTCGGCGAGAGATTATTTAGACAAGTTAGAGCCGCATTTTGCCAAAGGCGGCAGGTTTGAAAAGTATTACGGCCTCTACGAGATGGTCGATACTTTCATCTATACACCGCCTACGGTAACACGCGGTACAACCCACGTTCGCGATGGCAACGACTTGAAACGTACGATGACCTTCGTGGTTATCGCGACCGCTTTCTGTATCCTGATGGCGTTGTACAACACCGGCTATCAGGCAAACCACGCCATCCAGGCCTTGGGCCGTGACGGTACTGACGGCTGGCGCGGCGTGATCATGGGCCTGTTCGGCTACAACACGATGAATCCGCTGTCCAACTTGGTTCACGGCGCGCTGTATTTCTTCCCGATCTATATCGTGACCCTGGCGGTCGGCGGCGTCTGGGAAGTCCTGTTCGCGACCGTGCGCGGCCATGAAGTCAACGAAGGCTTCCTGGTTTCCTCGATGCTATATACCCTGATCATGCCGCCCGACATGCCGTTGTGGCAAGTCGCGCTCGGCATTTCGTTCGGTATCGTGATCGGCAAGGAAGTCTTCGGCGGTACCGGTAAAAACTTCCTGAACCCGGCATTGACCGGCCGTGCGTTCCTGTATTTCGCGTATCCGGCTTCGATCTCCGGCGACTCGGTCTGGGTCGCGGTCGACGGTTATACCGCGGCGACTCCGCTGGGTCTGGCAGCGAACGGCGGCCTCGATGCGGTGCATGCGGCAGGTTATTCCTGGATGCAATCCTTCTTCGGCTTCGAGCCGGGCTGCCTCGGCGAAACATCGACCCTGGCGATCCTGATCGGCGCGGCATTCCTGCTTTATACCCGCGTAGCGTCGTACCGTATCATGGCCGGCGTATTCCTGGGCATGGTCGCAACTTCGGTCTTGTGCAACGTGATCGGCAGCGACACGAACCCGATGTTCGCTTTCCCTTGGTACTGGCATTTGACCGCGGGCGGCTTCGCTTTCGGAATGGTCTATATGGCGACCGATCCGGTTTCGGCCGCGATGACCGATGCCGGACGCTGGATTTTCGGCGCCCTGGTCGGCATCATGACCGTCTTGATACGGGTAGTCAATCCGGCCTTCCCGGAAGGCATCATGCTGGCGATTCTGTTCTCGAACATGTTTGCGCCGACGATCGACTATTTCGTAATTCAGGCCAATATCAGAAGAAGGATCAAACGCCATGCCTAATCAACAAAAGCCATGCAAACATCTGGAAAAGGTTTGCAACAAGCTGAACGAATACGAGCAGTACCGTAAATTTATCATCTACAAAGACAAAGTCCTGGCGATGGGTAACGATAGTCTCGAAAAGACTGTCGCGATCGCGCTGTCATTGTGCTTCATCTGCGCGATCCTGGTGTCATTCTCGGCCGTCGCGTTGAAACCGTTACAGATCTATAACAAAGATCTGGACATGAAGAAAAACATCCTCGACGTCGCCGGCTTGCTGGAAGAAGGCATGGATATCGACAAGGCGTTCGCGGACAAGATCGAGGCGAAAGTCGTCGATTTGGAAACCGGCGATTATATCGAAAACATCGACGCGAATGCTTATGACCAACGCAAGGCGGCGAAAGACCCTGCGCAAAGCGTCGCGATCCCTAAGGATAAAGATATTGCGCATATCCGCGTGAAGGCGAAACTGGCCAAAGTCTTCCTGGTCAAGGAAGGCGGCGCGCTGAAATCAGTCATTTTGCCGGTCAGCGGCTACGGTCTGTGGTCAACCCTGTACGGCTTTTTGTCGCTCGATCCGGACGGCCAAACGGTACAAAGCATCAACTTTTATGACCAAGCGGAAACTCCGGGCCTCGGCGGTGAAGTCGTGAACCCTAACTGGCGCGCGCTGTGGAAAGGCAAGAAAGTCTATGCAGTGACCGATCAGCCTTCTCAGGAAAAAGGTCTGATCGCCGAAGCCGATGTGGGTGAACCTGCGCTGAGCCTGATCAAAGGCACCGTCGATACCAGCAAACCGGGTTCCGAATATCAGGTTGATGGTCTGGCGGGCGCGACGCTGACCAGTACCGGTGTGACCAATCTGATCAGATACTGGATGAGCACCGAAGGCTTTTCGAAGTATCTGAGCAAAGTTAGAGCGAATCAAGGGGCTAAATCATGAGTGCAATATTAGATAAAGCGGGACTCAATAATCCCGAAACCCAAAAGGTTTTGACCACGCCGCTGGTCGAAAACAATCCGATCACCTTGCAGGTGCTCGGGATTTGTTCGGCGCTGGCGGTCACCTCGAAAATGTCGACCTCGCTGATCATGGCGCTGGCGTTGACCCTGGTTACCGCGTTTTCGAGCGCGGCGATCAGTGCGATCCGCAACCATATCCCGAGCAGCATCCGGATCATCGTGCAGATGACGATCATTGCATCGCTCGTTATCGTGGTCGACCAGTTGTTGAAAGCGTTTGCGTTTGATGTCAGCAAACAGTTGTCGGTTTTCGTCGGTCTGATCATCACGAACTGTATCGTGATGGGCCGCGCCGAAGGCTATGCGATGAAGAATCCGCCGCTCGAAAGTTTCTGGGACGGTATCGGCAACGGTTTGGGCTACAGCCTGATCCTGGTCACCGTCGCGTTCTTCCGGGAAATTCTGGGTTCCGGCAAACTGCTCGGCATCGAAATCCTGAAGCTGACCAAAGACGGCGGCTGGTACGATCCGAACGGTCTGATGTTGTTGCCGCCGAGTGCGTTTTTCATCATCGGCCTGATCATCTGGGGTGTGCGTCAATGGAAGCCGAACCAGCGTGAAACGGTTGATTTCAAAATCATGTCGATTGCTCACGGTGAGGGAGGGCACCACTAATGGAAGCGTATATCAGTTTATTCATCAAATCGGTTTTCATTGAAAACCTGGCGCTGTCCTTCTTCTTGGGCATGTGCACCTTCATCGCGGTGTCGAAGAAAATTTCGACCGCGATGGGTCTTGGCATCGCGGTGATGATCGTGCAGGCGATTACCGTGCCGGCCAACAACCTGGTTTATCATGCGGTATTGAAGGAAAATGCGCTGGCCGCGATCGGCATCGAAGGTGTCGATCTGAGCTTTTTGGCATTGTTGAGCTGTATCGGCATGATTGCTGCATTGGTACAGATTCTCGAAATGATTCTGGATAAGTTTTTCCCGGCCCTCTACCATGCGTTGGGTGTGTTTTTGCCGTTGATCACGGTCAACTGCGCGATTCTGGGCGGCAGTTTGTTCATGATCGAACGCGACTATAACTTCGGCGAAAGCGTGACCTACGGGGTCGGCAGCGGCCTCGGTTGGGCGCTGGCGATCACGGTCATGGCTGGCGTGCGCGAAAAACTCAAATACAGTGATATTCCCGTCGGTCTGCAAGGCCTCGGCATCACTTTCATTACTGCGGGTCTGATGTCTCTCGGCTTCATGGCTTTCTCCGGAATCCAACTGTAAGGGTAATCTAATGCTGGATATTTTATTAGGGATATTCATCTTTACGGCGCTGGTGATTGCGCTCGTATTCGTGATTATCGGCGCGAAGAAAAAGCTCGTGGCCGAGGGCGACGTCGAGATCCTGATCAATGACGAAAAGAAAATTCATGTGCCGGTCGGTGCAAAATTACTGACCGCGCTGGCCGACAACGGCTTGTTCGTATCCTCGGCCTGCGGCGGCGGCGGCACCTGCGGTCAGTGTAAGGTCAAGGTCAAATCCGGCGGCGGTGAAATCCTGCCGACCGAATTGACCCACATCACCAAGCGCGAAGCGGCCTGCGGCGAACGTCTTTCCTGCCAGGTCAGCGTCAAGCACGACATGGACATCGAAGTCGAGGATTCGGTCTTTGGCGTCAAGAAGTGGGAATGCACGGTCAAGTCGAACAACAACGTCGCGACCTTCATCAAGGAACTGGTGCTCGAATTGCCCCCTGGCGAGGCCATCAACTATCGCGCCGGCGGTTATATCCAGATCGAGTGTCCGCCGCATGTGGTCAACTATAAAGACTACAAGATCGAAGAGCGCTTCCACGAAGATTGGGACAAATACAATCTATGGCGCTATGTTTCCGATGTAAAGGAACCGGTTTTGCGCGCGTATTCGATGGCGAGTTATCCGGAAGAAAAGGAAATCATGCTGAACGTGCGTATTGCTACACCTCCGCCAAGAGCGGATGAAAGCGTACCGCCGGGCAAGATGTCTTCTTATATCTTCAGTCTGAAACCGGGTGACAAATGCATCATTTCGGGTCCTTACGGCGAATTCTTCGCGAAAGAGACCGACGCCGAAATGGTCTTCGTTGGCGGCGGCGCGGGTATGGCACCGATGCGTTCGCATATTTTCGACCAATTGCGCCGGATTAAATCCAAGCGCAAGATGACCTTCTGGTATGGCGCGCGCAGCAAGCGCGAAATGTTCTATGTCGAGGATTTCGACATGCTGGCGAAGGAAAATCCGAACTTCACCTGGCACGTCGCCTTGTCCGATCCGCTGCCGGAAGACAACTGGACCGGCTATACCGGCTTCATTCATAACGTGTTGTATGAAAACTATCTGAAAAATCATCCGGCACCGGAAGACTGCGAGTTTTACATGTGCGGTCCGCCGATGATGAACTCCGCGGTGATCAAGATGTTGCTCGACAACGGCGTTGAGCCAGAGAATATCATGCTTGACGACTTCGGCGGCTAAAAGCCACCTGCCGGCCCTCTTTCGTAAAGTTATTTTTGCGAAGGAGGGCTTTGCCGTTTTTACTGTCTTTCCGAACGGTTGGGCTTTATTGATTAACGCCAACCGCTCCTCGGTAACCCTCATTTGGGAGTTGTAGCCGTTATGTTCATGGCTCGTTGGCTCTTCCTTCAAAACAATCCTGTCCTGAAAATAGAAGGTTTTTGACTTTAGAAACCTGATTTTGCTGGTTCTTTTGTTGCACGCAGGCGCTGCGTTCAGCATCTTCAGGGTGCGTTGCGGTATGCGTCATCTCCACCGCACACTCGTCATTCAACAGTACGAAGAAATCCAGGTCGAAGAGTGGATTTATAATTTCGGCAGAAACCGGATCAAATAATTGCTCCTTTTTGAAAAGGGTCTGTTGATTGAAATGAAGGATTTTAAATAGAGTCGTTAAAAATGACGCGCCATCCTCGGCTAATAAGGCATGAAAAAATTGGCGGCAGACTAAACTTTTAGTTGTGTGGCCGGTCATTTGTTTGAACGCCTCATTTTATTGGCGGTAAATTTCAGTAAGCGGTATCATTTATTCATCAGACTTGATTTTGATCTTCTCCTGAAGTCTGGATTCATTGATTTTTTAGAGAGTTTTGTATGACTTATTTTATAGTGACATTTGCGATCATGCTTGCGGTGGTCATTTTGATGGCGGTCGGTGTGATGTTCGGTCGCCGTGCGATCAAGGGCTCTTGCGGCGGATTGAATTCGGGTTCGTGCGTTTGTGTCGAAAAATGCGATAAAAGAAAAAAATTCGAAGCCGAGCAGGCGTCGATCCAATAGCCTTGGCCGCGGTTTAAAGCCGGGAATGCTGGTCATAGGCCGATTAATAAAAATTCTAAAAGCAAGGAGTTTGTTATGCTGACCAAAATAGCAATAGCCGACTACATGACCAAACACTTGGTCAAGTTGACACAGGATCTCAGCGTTATCGACGCTATAAAGATCATGCTCGAACACAAGATCACCTCTGCGCCAGTCGTCGATGACCAAGGTCATTTGCTCGGCATGTTTTCCGAAATGGATGGCATGAAGGTTTTCCTCGATAGCGTTTATAATCAGGGAATGAGCGGGAAGGTCGGAGATTACATGACCAAAAATCCAATCACTGTGCAAGCCAATTCCAGCATCGTTGATCTGGCTGAAAAATTCCAGAATTTGCCGGTCAGAAGTTTTCCTGTTTTCGAAGGCCACCAGATGGTCGGCATCATCAGCCGGGTCGATTTGTTAAGAGCGTTCGCTACTGCTTAATAACTGATTCATAGGTAGTGACGGAGTCTTCATTCTATTGGCACGACTACGAGACGTTCGGTACGGACCCGCGCCGGGATCGCCCCGTGCAGTTCGCGGGCGTCCGTACCGACGCGCGGTTCAGTTCAATTGACGATCCGTTGGTCGTCTATCTCAAGCCTGCGGACGATAGCTTGCCGCATCCCGATGCTTGCCTGATTACCGGCATCACTCCGCAGCGAGCCGAACAAAAAGGCATTTGCGAAGCCGAGTTCATTCGCCGGATTCACCAAGAAATAGCGCGGCCTAATACCTGTACGCTCGGCTACAACAGCCTGCGTTTCGACGACGAAGTCACGCGCAATTGCCTTTATCGTAATCTTTACGATCCTTATGCACGAGAATGGCAACACGGCAATAGCCGATGGGATTTGATCGACGTGGTCAGGGTGGCGCGCGCGCTGCGCCCTGATGGGATTTTCTGGCCGGTCAATGATGACGGAACGCCGACGATCCGACTCGATCGATTGACCGTGGCTAATGGACTCGTGCATGAGGCCGCGCATGATGCTTTGTCCGATGTGCACGCGACGATCGCGCTCGCGCAATTGATCCAGCGGGCACAGCCGAAGCTCTACCAATTTCTGGTTCAGCACCGTGTCAAAACCGAAGCGCTGAAACTGCTCCAAATCGGCAGTTTTGAACCAGTGGTGCATGTTTCGGGAAAATACCCATCAAGTCGGCATTGCTTGGCGATCGTGCTGCCTGTTTCCTGGCATCCGACCAACAACAACGGCGTGATTGTCTATGATTTGTCAGTCGATCCCGGGCCCATGCTCGAACTGTCAGCCGAGGAAATCCGCCAACGCATTTTTACCGCGACCGAGGATTTGCCCGAAGGCGCCACAAGAATTCCGCTTAAAACCGTTCATCTGAATAAATGCCCGGTACTGGCGCCGATTTCGGTGATTCGTTCACAAGACGCCGAACGTTTGGCGATCGACATGTCTTCTTGCAACGCAAATATCGCCAAAATCAAAGCGGCTAAAGGTCTCGCAGAGAAAATTGCGCAAGTATTCAACGCGCCTCTTGGCTTCGAAACCGAATCGGACCCAGATCTTATGATATATCAAGGCGGATTTTTTTCGGATGAAGACAAGCGCAAAATGACCCGCATCCGTTCGATGACCCCAGAACAACTGGCGGTATCGACGTTGACCTTTTCCGATCCTCGCCTGCCGGAAATGTTGTTCCGTTACCGCGCGAGAAATTACCCGGAGTCGTTGAATTCCGAAGAGCGGGAGCGTTGGCGACAGTTCTGTATCGATAGGCTGAGTGGACGCAAGCCCGGCGCCGGTATTACGTTTGATCAATATTTTGCCCGTCTCAAGGAATTAAACAAAGAGGCGAATGCCGAGCCCGCCATTTTGTCGGCATTAAAAGCCTATGCGCTTGAAAAGATAAGGTGTTTAGGTATCGAAAGCGCTAAGGCCATTTCCCTGACCACCTAACGGGTTTAGTCTGTCCTGATTTTTCTTGAAGAGGCCTCTCAGATTGCTTTTCAATTCCTTTACCTTTATTTTTGCCTTTCTGCCGATTACATTGATTTTGTTTTTTGTGATCGCAAGACGCAGCCATTATTTAGCCGCAACCTGGCTAACCCTGGCGTCTTTAACTTTTTATGGTTGGTGGAATCCGAATTATCTTTTGCTATTGCTGCTTTCGATCGGATTTAATTTTCAAGTAGGCAAAAGCATTGCTCTCATCAGACACAAATCCGCCTCATGGGCCAAAACTATTTTTATATTCGGAATCGCGGCTAATCTCTGTTTGCTGGGGTACTATAAATATCTGGGTTTTTTAGTTGGCAATCTAAATTATTTCATCGAGAAACCTATTCCGATACCCGAGATTGTACTGCCTCTCGGAATTTCGTTTTTCACCTTCACTCAACTGGCTTTTCTAGCCGATGCTTATCAAGGTCTCGCGAAAGAATTTCGTCCGTTGCATTATGCGTTGTTTGTAACCTATTTTCCGCACTTAATCGCAGGGCCGGTGCTGCATCATCATGAAATGATGTCCCAATTTGCCAAGCCGGCCATTTACAGGATCAATTGGGAAAATTTGGCGGTTGGTTTGTCGATTTTTTTTATCGGCTTATTCAAAAAGCTGCTACTTGCGGATAAGATCGCGAGTTTTGCGCGGCCGGTATTTGATGCTGCGGCGGAGGGTAAGCCCTTGGCTTTGCTCGACGCCTGGGGAGGAGCATTATCTTACACATTTCAGCTTTATTTCGATTTTTCCGCTTATTCAGATATGGCGATCGGCATTTCGCTATTATTCGGTATCAGGCTGCCCCTGAATTTTAATTCGCCGTACAAAGCGGCCAGCATTATTGAATTCTGGCGACGCTGGCATATGACCTTATCCCGATTCCTGCGTGATTATCTGTATATTCCGCTCGGAGGAAACCGACGTGGTCCGTTCAAACGTTATCAAAATCTGCTGATTACGATGGTGCTCGGCGGGGCCTGGCATGGAGCAAATTGGACGTTCATTCTTTGGGGCGGCCTGCATGGGCTCTTTTTGGTGATCAATCATCAGTGGCAAGAAAGTATATTGCGTCAATGGGTGATGACCTGCATTCCCTCAGTCATCTACGACAAATTCTCATTGTTATTGACCTTTATCGCTGTCGTCGTGGCCTGGGTGTTTTTTCGCGCCGAAAATATCAATGCGGCATTACTCTTATTGGAAGGCATGGTTGGGCAGTATGGCGTTGTGCTTCCGCTCAAATGGCTTCACGGTTTCGGTAAGCTTGGAGAAAGCTTGACTCTGTATGGCATCGAGTTTCATGATACCGATACATTCAATGCAGGCAAAGAGCCGATCAGAATTCTAATTTGTTTATTGATCGTCTGGTTAATGCCTAATACTCAGCAAATAATGGAGCGCTATAAACCCGCCTTGGGTATGCTCGAACAAAGTGAAAGCCGTGAAACCTGGTGGCAATGGCGTCCCACCTGTGTTTGGTTAGGCCTTATCGTGATTATCGCAACGCTCGCTATTCTGTCGCTGAATGAAATCAGCGAATTCATCTATTTCCAGTTCTGACATGCAGTCGAAACGCTTCACCTTGTTATTGCTGATCGGTATCGGTTTGCTGCTTTCTGTTGTCGCGGCGATTAATCGGATCGTTGACCCTTTCTGGTATTACCGCGACTTCGAAATCGATGAGGTAAATAAATTCAAAACCGAAATGAGGCATTTCGAGCGGCATGTGAAGCCGATGATCGTTGCGCGAGAGCGACCGGATGCCTTGATTCTCGGCAGTTCGTTCGCGGAAATCGGTCTTGACCCAACCCATCCGGGATTTACCGATCAAGGCAAACTGGTTGGCTACAATTTTGGAATCGCTGGCGCCGAATGGGAGCGCGTCTTGTGTTATTTCGATTATGCAGTCAATACGATCGAAGTGAAGCGCATTATCATTGGAGTTTGGCCCGGTGCCATGCCGCGCGTCGATTGCAAGGGCGGATTGCCCGAAGTCGACGAGTTTTCCGAGAGCAAACTATTGTTATCCATGAAGGCTATATCAGCCTCGATAGACACGATCAAAAAACAGCGTCAGAACAAGCCAAGTTACACCCGCCAAGGCATGTATTATTATTTTCGTGGGTTACCTGGCGTGGAAGCCCAGTTCCACCAAATTTTGGGTGATCGCCTGAAGAAAAGCCGCTGTGATTTAACGGATTTTCAGAGTATGGCGCCTGCTTTGGTGAAGCTTGATAAAGACTTGCCCGTTGCCGACTCCACTATCGATCTGGAAGGTTTGCGGCATATCATTCGTACCGCAAAACAAAAAGGCATTGAATTGACATTGTTTGTCTATCCGAAACATGCGCTTTGGCTGGAACTGGAAGCCGTTTGCGGCACATACAAAGCCTATTGGTCGGCGCTTGATGAGATTGCATCACTGGTCGAACAGGAAGACGGCAAAACTGAACTCTGGGAGTTTACCCGCTATAACGATGTTACTGCCGAGCCGATCACTCGGGCAAGCCCCGTTTTTTGGCAGGATCCCGGCCATTTCAATTATGAATTTGGA
The DNA here is from genome assembly GCF_035916875.1 of Methylomicrobium sp. Wu6. Classification (NCBI taxonomy): domain Bacteria; kingdom Pseudomonadati; phylum Pseudomonadota; class Gammaproteobacteria; order Methylococcales; family Methylococcaceae; genus Methylomicrobium; species Methylomicrobium sp. Wu6. The sequence goes on along the minus strand of NZ_JAXUHN010000084.1, from coordinate 70,312 downwards.
AATTTGATTCTCGATGCGATTTATAATCGCCATAATCGGGGAGATTTGGGGGGGCGAATCACAACTGAAAATATGGCTGATGCTTATCAGGATTATTTGACAAGCAGGGGGGCTTATCTCAATACGCATCCGGATATTTTGACGTCGTTTAGGCAATTGACGAAATAAAGCGGCTTCGGATTCGGCTTTGAAAATAAACCAACGGCGCCTTTGGGGGGGGGGCTCCATTCATATCGTATTCAGCTATGAATGAATAAGATCGAAGTCTGACAAGGCCCCCAAATCCCTCTCTAAAAGCGTATAGGAGTAGGTAATTATGTACAGTCATTTATCATTCGGATGGCTATTTAAAGCGCTAATTTTGGCGCTGCTGCTCGGTTTACCGCTCGCCCGTCCTGCAGAGGCGAATCATCTCCGAAACGATGCCGCCAAGATTTTTTATTTAAAGCTGGCGCCGTATGGGACGTGGGTGCGCCACGGCATCTACGGCAGAGTCTGGTTTCCGCGCAATGTGCCGGAGTATTGGCGCCCATACCAGGATGGTTACTGGGCGTATACGAATGACTACGGCTGGCTGTGGGTATCGGATTGGGTATGGGGCTGGGCGACCGACCATTATGGCCGTTGGGTGTGGGATGACTGGTACGGATGGATTTGGGTGCCGGGCGCGGTATGGGCGCCGGCTTGGGTCGTCTGGCGCTATGGCGACGGTTATGTATCCTGGGCGCCGATGCCGATCCAATACGTTTGGAATCCTTATGCCGCCAGCTATGCGAATTATTATTTTGACTTCGATCGTTACATCTTTTGGGACTGCTGGGTGACTACCCATGAGCACGATTTTCCGCGCCGTAACACCCCGCGCAAATGGCTTGCCCCTAAAATGAGTCGCGAAATCTTGCACAGAACCCGTTATGCCGAACCGCTCACTTTGAGCAATAACAATATCGTCAATCCGGGTGTGCCGTTACAGCAGATCGAACGGGCGACCGGATCTGCGTTCAAGCCGGTTGAACCTAGGGTCGTGTTGGAAGCCGGTGAAGACAATGCAAGACGGCGCCGGCCAAAGAATCGCGAAGAAGTCATGATTTATCGGCCTATTGATAATCAACCGACGATTGGGACGATCCGCGATGAGGTGGAGTCCGACAAAGTATTGGCGGAGAAAATTAATGTGAACAGGCAATTGTCGTCCGACCGTAATAGTTCAGCCGGCGAGAACCTTGAATACAGACGGCCGGGTCGTTTAACCGGGCGCCCTAAACCGCTCGATGATCAGGAGGAGGAAAATCCGTTGACGATACAGCCGGAAACCCGACAGACTTCTCCAACTTTTGTGACTTTGCCCGGCATGCAGGAAAATTTGCAGGCAGAGCCCGGTCGGAATGAGGCGATTCCTCAGCGCGATCAGTTAAAATCCGGTTCGGCTCGATTGCGACGCCAGGACCAGGAAGGCGTTCGTGAACTGCCTGTGACAATTGAAGATGTGCCGCAAAGAACACCTCAAGAATTGAAGAGGGAGCTATTTGACTGGCAGGGGCAGGGAAATCGGAGGCAGGAGTCCGGCGTACAAGGAAACCAGCAGCAACTGCAGTTGGAACGACAGCAGCAGGTAGAACAAGAGCGCTTGCAGCGGGAGGCAATTGGCCGGCAAGAAGAAACCGCGCGAGAGCAGCAACACGCCGAAGAGGAACGCATGCGTCAGGAAACGATTCTTCACCAGGACGAAGCGGCGCGTCAACAACAGATCGAAGCGGAGCGGCGGCAATTGCAAATCGAGCAGCAACAACAGGTCGAACAGGAACGCATGCAGCGAGAAACGATCCGTCATCAGGATGAAGCAGCGCGCCAACAGCAACTCGAAACGGAACGCCAGCAACAAGCCGAACCGGAAACGATTCGACAGCAGCAAGAAGTCGTGCGTGAACGGCAACAGCAAATGGAACAGCAGCAACAGGCCGAACAGGAACGCATGCGGCAGGAAGAGACCGTTCAGCAGGAAGAAGCCGCTCGCCAACAGCAACTGCAGATGGAACGGCAGCAACAGGCTGAACAGGAACGATTGCAACAAGGAGCAATGCGACAACAGCAGGAGGAAATGGCGCGTCAGCAGCAGTTAGAAATGGAACGGCAACAGCAAGCGATCCAACAGCAACAGCAAACGGAAATATCCCAGCCGGGGACTATGCAGCAGGCCCAGCCGGACGGCAGCGGTCGCGGCAGAGTAGGGCGTGGAATGGGTAGGGGTAGGTAGTAAAGCGGATGATCGATGTTGACTGGATGGCGGAAAACGTCATCCAGCAACTGACAGAATAGATTTAGATTTGAACTGCTACAGGTTAGGGAAACATCGATTCCCGAAACTCCGCAGGGAGAGATTGGGGGCTACGTTGCCGGGCGGACCAAAGTAGCCGAGGGTGCCATGAATTTTGTGTAAACTGGGTTTATTAATGGTTAGGCATCCGATCGTCAAATTGATTATTAAACCCATTTAAACAGTAACCGGCGCCTGACTAATCCCGATAGGATGCACTTTACTGCACCTAAACAGTCAACGCAAACAATGAACAATTAGTAATTCAATAAAATCAGTCTTTGCGGGCTTGATCCGATATAATGTGGCAACGTTAGAATTTATCGGAATGGCTATGATGGCAGAGACGAATAACGACAAACACAAAATTGTGATTGTTGGCGGCGGCGCGTCCGGATTGGAACTCGCGACTAAACTGGGCCGCAAGCTCGGCAAGAAAGGGCAGGCCGAAGTGATCCTGCTCGATGCTACGTCGACGCATATCTGGAAACCGTTGTTGCATGAGGTCGCGGCCGGTACGCTGGACGAGTCGGAACAGGTCGAATATCTCGCGCAGGGCTATCGGAATCATTTCCGCTTCCGGCTCGGCAAAATGGAAGGACTGAACCGCGCAAAAAAGGAAATTTACGTGAGTCCGACGCTGAGCGACAGCGGCGAGGAATTGATTCCGCGGCGGACTTTCGGTTACGACACACTGGTGATGGCAGTCGGCAGTGTCAGTAACTCGTTCAATATCAAGGGCGTTGCCGAGAATTGCCTATTTCTCGATACGACCTCGCAGGCTTTCCGCTTCCAGAAGCAATTGGTAGAGACTTATATCAAGACTTTTTCGGGTCAGGACGGAGCCCATGGAAAGCCTTTGTCGATCGTGATCATCGGCGCTGGCGCGACCGGGGTGGAGTTAGCCGCGCAGTTGCACGAAGTGACCAATCTGCTCGCGGTCTATGGGCTCCGAGAATCCAGCAATGTCCGCTTGACGATCATCGAAGCCGCGCCGCAGTTGCTGCCGGCGCTGCCGAATAAACTGGCCGAAGCGACAAAGCAGCAACTGATCAAGCTCGGTGTCGATCTGAAGCTGGGCTGTCGGGTCACCGAAGTGACCAAGGAGCATATCAAAACGCACGACGGTGAAATCATTCCGGCCGACCTGAAGGTATGGGCCGCAGGAATTAAGGGACCCGACTGGCTGAAACAACTGGACGGACTCGAGACCAACCATCTGAATCAGCTGGTCGTCGATGAAACCCTGCAAACCGGCGATCCGTCGATCTTTGCGATGGGCGACTGCGCAGCCTGCGTCTGGCCCGGTCGCGGCAATATTCCACCCAGGGCTCAGGCCGCGCACCAACAAGCGGACGTCTTATATAAAACCATTCGCAACCGGCTGTCCGGCAAGCCGCCGGTCAAGTTCTTTTATTACGATTACGGTTCGCTGGTGTCGCTTGGCAAATACACGACTGTTGGCAATCTGATGGGTAATTTGATGGGCTCGGTCAGCGTCGGCGGCTTTATTGCCCGGGTCGTGTATCTGTCTTTATATAAGATGCATCAGGTCGCGATTCACGGTTATTTCCGTACCGCGATGCTGACCTTGTCCAATTTGTTCAGACGCACCGTGCACGCGACGATCAAACTGCACTGATTTTACCAACCTCAACAAGAATAAAAACATGCTGGAAATAGAATACGAGTTCAGAGAAGAAGATCTGGTCAATTTCAACGAAGCGCAATATCTGAATTCGAAAGACGTCCAAAACCAACTCAACAAAAATCGCTGGATCGTGCCGAGCATTATGGTGTTGGTCGGTACCTTCTATTATTACTATTACGGCGATGCGAAGTCGGCCGGCTATATCGGGCTGGTCGCGGCACTGTGGGCGCTGTTGTCGCCGAGAGTGATGTTGTACGACATGCGCAGGCAAATCCTGAAGCAGTATACACCGCAGGAAAAAAAGGCAATGTTCGGCACGTATACGTTGACGATCGACCCGGCCAATCCGGCTTACCTTTTCGAAAAATCGCCGAGCGGCAAAAACAAAATGGCCTGGCAGGAACTGATTCGGGTCGAATATGGCAAACGCTATGTTTATATCTACATCACCCTGAGCACAGCGCTCGTGATTCCGGTCGAGACGATCAAAAAAGGCGATCTGGAGAAGTTTGCCGAACAGGCCGAGAAGATGGTCGAGCGTTACGCCGGCTAACTTAACTGTATATGAACAAAATGAATATGCGCGCAACGAGTCCCCGTATCGTGGTGCTCGACACCGAAACAACCGGCCTGAGCCCGGAGCAAGGTCACCGGATCATCGAAATCGGCTGCGTCGAACTGGTCAATAGGCGGTTGACCGGCAACCGCTTTCATGTTTACATCAATCCGGAGCGCGCAATCGACGATGGCGCGATCGAAGTACACGGCATCACGAACGAGTTTCTGGAAGACAAACCGAGCTTTGCAGGTGTAGCTCGGGATTTTATGGCCTTTGTTGAGGGCGCCGAACTGGTGATTCACAACGCGCCATTCGACGTCGGCTTCATCAATCATGAATTCGCCTTGCTCGCCGATCCATTGGCGCCGATAACGAACTATTGCGAAGTCTTCGATACGCTTGCTTTCGCCCGTCAAAAACATCCGGGCCAACGCAATAGCCTGGATGCGTTGTGCAAACGCTACGGCGTCGATAACAGCCATCGGGAATTGCACGGCGCGTTACTCGACGCGGAAATCCTGGCCGACGTGTATCTGTTGATGACCGGCGGGCAGTTCTCGCTGCTTGATGAGGCGTCCGAAGGTCAATCCGCGGGGATGGAGTCCAGCGTGATTCAGCGCATCGCCACAGACAGGGCGCCGTTGAGAGTGATCGCCTGCGCAGCCGATGAGTTAGACGCACATCAGCAACGTCTGGCGGCGATCGAGAAGGCGGGTGGGGTGTGTCTGTGGAATTGTTGAGATTGCAGCGAATATGCGATGGATGAGGTTTTTGTCGATACGCTAAATGACTAGCCGGATTTCCATAGCATTGAGTCAGCCATCTCGATTGGTGGCGCCAATTTGAATATTGCATGTTCGCTTTCTATACATTACTTTTTTATTTACTGACTCCTTTCATCATGTTGCGTTTGCTCTGGCGCGGCATCAAGGCCCCAGCCTACCGGCAGCGATGGAACGAGCGCTTCGGTTATTATCACAAAACCTATCCTCAAGACGTCATTTGGTTTCATGCGGTTTCGGTCGGGGAAGCCGAGGCGCTGTTTCCGTTGCTGCGCTTACTACAGTCACGCCATCCCGACGCGAAACTGTTGATCACGACCACGACGCCGACCGGTTCTGCCAGGGTGCAGGCCATGTTCCTAGGCAAAGCCGCGCATGTTTATCTACCCTACGACATGCCCTTTGTGATCGGACGTTTCCTGAATTGTTTTAAACCGCGCCTTGCGGTGATCATGGAAACCGAGATCTGGCCGAATTTGTATGCTGCGTGCGGCAAACAAAAAATACCGTTATTTTTGATCAATGCCCGTCTGACCGAAAAATCGGCGTGCGGCTACCGGAGGATTCCGTCGTTGATCCGCCCGTCATTGGCAAAGGTTAGCCTGATTGCGGCCCAAACCCATGATGATGCGGAGCGTTTTGTGAGTATCGGCGCGCAACCGGAAACGGTTAAGGTAATGGGTAATATGAAGTTCGACATCGACATTGCCGAAGGGACGATCGCGGAGGGGCGACGACTCAAGTCTGCGGTTTTCGGTGATCGCTTCGTTTGGATCATTGCGAGTACGCACAAAAACGAAGAAGCGCTGTTTTTGGATATTTACCCAGAACTCAAAGCGGAAATTCCCGAGCTGATGCTAGTGCTCGTGCCGCGCCATCCCGAACGCTTCCTTGAAGTCAAAAAGCTCTGCGAGGAAAGGCGCCTGAATGTCGTGATGCGGACGTCGGGAGACAATTGCGCGGCTGTGACCGATGTGTATATCGCCGATACGATGGGCGAACTCAAAATGCTCTATGCGGCGGCCGATGTGGCTTTCATCGGCGGCAGCATGGTGCCGGTCGGCGGTCATAATCTGCTCGAAGCGGCCGCGATCGGCGTGCCGATGATGTTCGGCCCCTACATGTCCAATTTCAAAGAGATAGCAGGTGGGGTGCTGGCGAGAAACGCCGCTTTGCAATGCCGGACTCAACAAGACATTGTCAGCACGGTCCTTTCATTGTATGCTGATCCGGATAACCGTTCGGAACTAGCGCGGCGAGCCGGAGCGTTTTTACAAGAGAACCGGGGCGCGATCGCGGCGATTGCCGCGCGGATCGAAACCGCGCTGCCGATAGATTGAGCCCTTCCATTTCGCCACCGCTTCCGTTCTTCAGCCCACGCATGCCAGGATCATCACCCCCCATGGATAAATCGCATCAAAGTAAAGTCGTCATCATTGGCGCCGGTCCTTCCGGCAGTATCGCGGGCGCATTGCTCAAACAAAAAGGCTATCCGGTCATCATCCTGGAGCGTCAGCGCTTTCCGCGCTTCAGCATCGGCGAAAGCCTGTTGCCGCAGTGCATGGAATTCATCAAGGAAGCCGGAATGCTCGATGCGGTCGTAAACGCCGGTTTCCAGTTCAAAAACGGCGCGGCCTTCGCCTATGGCGACCATTACACCGAGTTCGATTTCGAAAACAAGTTCAGCGCCGGCATCGGCACGACCTTTCAGGTGCAGCGCGGCCGTTTCGACGCGCTGCTGGCCGATGAAGCGGTGCGGATGGGTGTCGATATTCACTGGCAAATGGAAGTGAAGTCGGTCGATTTTTCCGGCGCAGAGGCGCATCTGACCGCCGCCGATACGGAAGGCAACATCCATGATTATTCCGCCGATTTCGTACTCGATGCGAGCGGCTTCGGGCGCATATTGCCGCGCCTGCTCGATCTGGAGTCGCCTTCGGGTTTTCCGGTCAGGCAAGCCCTGTTTGGGCATATCGAAGACCGGATCACTGATTTATCGTTCGACCGCGATAAAATCCTCATCACCGTGCATCCCGAGCACAAGGATGTCTGGTTCTGGCTGATCCCTTTCAGCAACGGCCGCAGCAGTATCGGCGTGGTCGCGGAGCAGACGTTTTATACGCCGGGCGAGGATTACGGCGCCAAGTTGCGGGGCTTGATCGCTCAGGCTCCGGGCTTAAGCCGGATTTTGAAAGATGCGGTATTCGATGACAAGATCAATACCCTGGTCGGCTATTCGGCGAACGTGAAAAGTCTCTACGGCAAGGGCTATGCCTTGCTCGGCAACGCCGGCGAATTTCTCGACCCGGTGTTTTCCTCAGGCGTGACGATTGCGATGAAGTCGGCGACGCTGGCGTCCGCCGTTCTGGACCGGCAGTTCCGAGGCTTAGCGGTCGACTGGGAAGATGATTACGCGCAGCCGTTGAAGCGCGGCGTCGATACGTTCCGGGTGTTTGTGGATGCCTGGTACGATGGCCGCTTCCAAGACGTGATTTTTCATCCGGATCAACAGCCCGAGGTCAAGGCGATGATTTGCTCGATTCTGGCCGGTTATGCCTGGGACCAAAACAATCCGTATGTGAAGAATGCCCGCTCAAGGCTGGATACGCTCGCCGAATTATGCCGCGACGACGGCTAGGATTGTTTACGATGGTGATCGGCTTGACCGGCTGCGCGGCGATGCAACCGCCGGATGCGATGATTCCGGAAACGGCTAAATCGGTTTCGGCGAGTCCGCGCCCTTTATTTCCGATCGCGCCGCCGCAGGGGCCTGCTCGCCGTATCGTGCAGCAGTTGACCGCGCATTGGCCGGGACGCGAGCAAACGTTGCTGTGCGTGCTGGAATTGGACGGCCGCCATATCGCGATGGCGGGCCTCACTGAGGATGGCCTGAGTTTGTTCAATTTATCCTACGACGGCAAGATCTTGCAGGCCGATAAAAATCCTTTGGTTCCGGAAATGGTCGCGCCGGAGTTGATCATTGCGGATTTGCAATTGGTTTATTGGCCGCTCGATGTGCTGCAATACCAGTTGCCGAAACAGTTAAAGCTCGAAGCCGGGCCGGATTTTCGCCGCCTGTCCGCACAAGGACAGGCCAGCGTCGAAGTGCGCTATTTAAGCCATGAAGATGCTTGGCCTAGAAAGGTCGAACTGATCAACCTGCGCTATCATTACCGGCTCACGATCGATACGGTCAGCTATGAAGCTGTATCTGAATGATTTGGGCCTGCTCTGCGCGGCCGGCAATGATAAGGACGAGGTGCTGGCAAACCTGTTGGCCGGCGAGCGTTCTGGACTGATTTTTACCGATCGGTTCAGCCCTGGACGCGCAGTTGCGGTGGGCAGAGTCGAGACCGAGCTGCCGGAGATCGGCGACGACTTCCGTTATCATCGCAGCCGCAATAACCGTCTGTTGCTGGCCGGCTTGGCGCAGATTCGCGGCACGGTCGAGCGGATAATCGCCCGTTTCGGGCAGGAGCGTATCGGCTGCGTGTTGGGTACCAGCACGTCCGGAGTCAGAAGCACCGAACTGGCGTTGGCTCGCCAGGCCGAGAACGGAATCTTGCCGGGCGATTTTCATTACAAACAACAGCAGATGGGCGCGGGCGCCGATTTTTTGGCTGCCTATCTGAACCTTGGCGGGCCGGCCTATACGCTGTCGACTGCCTGTTCATCGAGCGGCAGGGCCATCGCTTCCGCACGTCGGTTGATTCGCCTAGGGCTCTGCGATGCGGTGGTCGTTGGCGGCGCCGATACGCTTTGCAATCTGACCATCAACGGTTTTATGGCGCTGGAGTCGTTGAGCGCCGGTTTGTGCAAGCCGTTCGGTTTACACAGGGACGGTATCAACATCGGCGAGGCGGTCAGTCTGTTCATTTTGAGCAGGGAACCCGGTCCTGTCGAGTTGCTGGGTATCGGTTCTACCAGCGATGCGTATCATTTCTCCGCGCCCGACCCTGATGGACTGGCGGTCGGTCAAGCAATGCACTTGGCTCTGCGGGATGCGGGCAAGCGCCCGGAGCAGATCGATTATTTGAATCTGCACGGCACCGCGACCGTGTTGAACGACAGCATGGAAAGCAAGGCGGTCAATGCGCTGTTCGGCGCCACAGTGCCGTGCAGTTCGAGCAAAGGGATGACCGGCCATACGCTAGGCGCTGCGGCCGCGCTCGAATTAGGTTTTTGCTGGCTGTTATTGAACAGCAATGACGATACGGGGGGGTTAATCCCGAGTATCAACGGGGATGCAACCGACTCGAAACTGGCCGAATTGAATCTGGTGCGGCAAGGTGCACTATTGCATCGCCGTATCAACATCTGCCAAAGTAATTCGTTCGCATTCGGCGGCAATAATATTTCGATCGTGGCGGGCAGGGCATGAGCGATTTTTTACAAATGAACGTCGCCGAATTGCTGCCGCATACCGGCAATATGATCTGGCTCGATAAAGTGCTCTCCTGGGACGAAGATTCGGTAACCGCGGAATTGACTGTGCGCGGCGATGCATTGTTCGGCGACGGTAACGCTGCACCGGCCTGGGCGGGCATCGAATATATGGCGCAGACGATCGGGCTTTATGCAGGCATCCATGCGAAACGAGCAGGCGAACCGATCCGTCTGGGTTTTTTACTGGGCACCCGGCGTTTTGAGAGTAACGTTCCCGCCTTCCGGTTCGGTTCGACCCTGAGCGTGCAGGCCGAGAGAGTAATGCAAGACGAGAGCCTGTCGGTGTTCAACTGCCTGATCACAGGCGGCCATGTTAAAGTAAGCGCTACGTTGAATGTTTATCAGGCGCCCCTAGCTACGATAAAAAATGATGATGAATAAGACTGTCTTAGTGACCGGTTCGAGCCGCGGTATCGGCAAGGCGATCGCGTTGTACTTGGCGGCTCAGGGCTATGATCTGGTGCTGCATTGCCGCAGCCGGCGCGATCAGGCCGAAGAGGTCGCCCGGGAAATCGAAGGGCTGGGCCGTAGTGCCCGGATTTTGCAGTTCGACATTGGCGACCGCGTGCAGTGCGCACAGCAGTTGGCCGAGGATATTGACGTGAACGGAGCCTATTACGGCGTGGTCTGTAATGCCGGCATCGCCGCCGACAATGCATTTCCGTCGCTGACCGGCGAAGAGTGGGACAGTGTGATTCATACCAATCTGGACAGTTTTTATAACGTGCTGCAGCCTATCATCATGCCGATGGTTCGGCGGCGTAGGCCGGGCCGTATAGTGACCCTGTCGTCGGTATCAGGCCTGATCGGCAACCGCGGCCAGGTCAATTACAGCGCCGCGAAGGCCGGCATCATCGGCGCGACCAAGGCGCTGGCACTGGAACTGGCCAAGCGCGACATCACGGTCAATTGCATCGCGCCCGGCCTGATCGAGACCGAGATGGTCGAGGAGCTGCCGCTCGATGAAATCAAGAAGATGATTCCGGCGCGCCGGGTCGGGCGGCCGAAGGAAGTCGCCGCGGCGGTCGCCTTTTTATTGTCCGAGGATGCGGCCTATATCACCAGGCAGGTCATCGCGGTCAACGGAGGCCTGTGCTGATGAAGCGCGTGGTTGTCACCGGCATGGCCGGATTGTCGCCGATCGGCAACGACTGGGAGACCGTCTCCGAACGCTTGAAAACGCAGGCGACCGGTATCCGCTACATGCAGGACTGGGATAAATACCAGGGCCTGAACACCCGGCTCGCAGGCCCGGTCGATTTTGAGCGACCCGCGCATTATTCGCGCAAGCAGATGCGCAGCATGGGACAGGTCGCACTGATGGCGACCTATGCGACCGAACTGGCGCTACGCGATGCCGGCTTGTTGCACGATCCGGTGCTGAAGAGTGGGCAAATGGGCGTGGCTTACGGGAGTTGCTCAGGCAGTTTCGATGCGATCGCGGACTTCGGCAATATGCTGTTGAACCACAGGACCGACGGGCTGAATGCGACGTCCTACATCCGTATGATGGGGCATACCGCCGCGGTCAATATCGGCCTGTTCTTCGGCATCAACGGCCGCGTGTATACGACCTCCAGCGCCTGCACGTCGGGTAGCCAGGGCATCGGCTATGCTTACGAGGCGATCAAATACGGCCATCAGACCCTGATGGCGGCCGGCGGCGCGGATGAGCTTTCGGCCAGTCAGGCGGCGGTGTTCGATACGCTTTATGCGACCAGCCTGAAAAATGACGCCCCCGAGACGACGCCGCGGCCGTTCGATCTGAACCGCGACGGCCTGGTGATCGGCGAAGGCGCGGGCACCTTCATCCTCGAAGAACTGGAGCACGCCAAAGCGCGCGGCGCGACGATCCATGCGGAAGTGGTCGGCTATGGCACCAACTCGGACGGTCTGCATGTGACCCATCCGGACAGCCGCAGCATGCAAGGCGCGATGCGGCTCGCCTTGGAGGATGCGGGGCTGCCGCCTGCCGCGATCGGCTATATCAGCGCGCACGGCACCGCGACCGAGCATGGCGATGGGGCCGAGAGTCACGCGACCGCGGCGATTTTCGGCGCCAATACGCCGATCAGCTCGATGAAAAGTTACACCGGCCATACGCTCGGCGCCTGTGGGGCGCTGGAGGCCTGGACGGCCATCAAGATGATGAACGAAGGCTGGTTTCATCCGACCGCGAATCTGCAAACGGTCGATCCGAAATGCGCCCCATTGGACTATATTATCGGTGCCGTTCGCAGCCTCGATTGCAGCTATGTGATGAGCAATAACTTTGCTTTCGGAGGCATCAACACCTCCCTGATTTTTAAACGTTGGGATTGAAACAATCCCGAATCAACCCGAGGAAATAAGCATGATAAAAAAAATGAGTTTGCTGTTTGCGTCGTTGATTTTGGTGACCGGTTGTACCACGACCGGGACCTTCAAGGTGCCGGAAGGCTCCAAGTTGTATATCTATGAGAGGCCGCAGCCGGTTTCGGTCGATGCGGGCGGCAAGGTCACGACCAAGCCGTTTTTCTGGACCGCGGCCGGCGTGCCGCCGGGTAGCGGGATTCCTTACCGCCTGGAAAAGGACGGTCAGACGCTCAAGGAAGGCCATTTGCGCGCGAAATTTCGCGTCGTTTCGATCTTCTGGCCGCCATTTGCCGCGATCTACTGGCCGATGGGCTTCAATCCGAACATTACTTATGACTTGGTCAACGATAAGCAGGAGTGATTCCGAGAGTCGTGGCTTGATCACGGGGAGGGCGTCTGTTTACGCCTTACCCTGATTAGGGGGTTACAGGAGCGTTTTCAGCCTCGGCTAAAGACGCTCCTGCCGGGTTTGCGGTTTACTTCAACAATTCCAGCGCTTTTTCTGTTCCTTTCTGCTTCGCCTTTGCCGTTGACTTGTGCTTCAGCGTCTTTGCCGCTTGGCTGGTGGATTTCGGCAGGGCTTTGACCTCGCCTTTCAGTTTTTTGGCGGTTTCCGTGCCGCTCTTCACGGCTTCGGCGCCCTCTTTGACTTGCTCGGGTGTCGCTTTCTCGAGTGTTTGCTTCGTGGTTTCCTCAAGTGCTTTCTGGGTCTGGTTTTTAACCGCGTCTGGCGTATTTTGCACCGCGTCCTTCACTTGTTTGGCGTCCTTTAAGGCCTGATCGGCCGCTTCGGCGCGTTCAACGGCGTCCGGCGCCATCGCGGCCGCGGTGTTTTTGGCCGTCTGTTTGGCCACGCCTTCCAGCAGGCTTTGCTCCGCCATGACAGCGCCGGAGGCGATCAATAATGAACTAATCAATAGAGCTTTGGTTTGCATTTGAAGAACCTTTCATGAGAGTTGAGTGAGGTTACAGCGTACTGCAGCCAAGCTGAATTAATGATGAACCAATTTGATTGAATAAGTTTCTTGAGGTTTTAAGAGCGCAAGAGAGCGTCTGAAGAAGGTTGATGAACAGTTAGACCGGGCGGTAAGACCTGGCGTGCTTTGAAAAAATCCATTCAAGGCGATAACCTTACATAGGTTATGAGTATTTAGATTATAATCCGCAGCCAACATCAACATGATAGGCAAAGGCAGGCGACCCGATGACCACTCCAGACCAGAAGTACAGAAAGATACAGCTTTTCTTTGAGGCCCAGTTAGCCAAGGTGCTTGCCAGTCCCTATTATCTGAAGCTTTTGGCGATGCCGACTCTACAACGGTGGGCCACGATCGCCGGCCTGTTTTTAGCCTCGCAATTGATCGTTTTCGGCGCCTTATACCTGATCTTCGGCGAAGTCGTCGTGATTGGTTTTCTGGCCAGCATTCTGGCTGGTCTCGCGACCGGAGCCGGCGCGCTGCCGGCGCTGTTTTTCCGGAACATTTCGAATAATCTGTTCAACAGCATGCTCGGCGCCGCGGCCGGCGTGATGCTTGCGGCGACCGCGTTTTCGCTGTTGGTGCCGGGCATCGGTTTCGGCAATGCGGTCTGGGCCGGCAAGGGCATCTATCTGGTCTCGTTCGGCATGTTGCTCGGCGCGCTGTTTCTGCATTATGCCGACCGCCAGTTGCCTCATGTGCATTTCGATGCGGTTTCCGATCTGCGCAAAACCTCATTCAGAAAAATCTGGCTGTTCATCGTCGCGATCACGATTCACAATTTTCCGGAAGGCATGTCGGTCGGCGTCAGTTTCGGCACCGGCGAGATGAAGACCGGCATCGTATTGGCGATCGCGATCGCCCTGCAAAACATTCCCGAGGGCTTGGCCGTGGCGCTGCCTTTGGTCGGCCTCGGCTACGACAAATGGCGCGCGGTTGGGATCGCGACCGTGACCGGCCTGGTCGAACCGGTCGGCGGCTTGCTTGGCATCACGATGGTCACGGTATTCCAGCCGATCCTGCCGATCGCGATGGGTTTCGCGGCCGGCGCGATGCTGTTCGTGATCAGCGAGGAAATCATCCCAGAAACGCACGGCAACACCGGCGATCGTTCCCGTTATGCGACTTTTGCGCTGATGTTCGGCTTCATCATCATGATGATCTTGGACAATATGTTGGGTTGATCCACCGCATCAAGACAGATCAGGCTGCATCGGCCGCCTGATGCTCAATCCCCTTACGCTAATCGCACCTGCCTATCCCAGCCATTGCATGGACAAAGCTGAACAATTATCGCAACAACTGATCATCTGGATAAACAGCATCTCTGCCTGGCTTAACAATCTGCCGATCGAGCAATACTGGCAGCCATTTTTAGAAAAGTTCTCGGCTTTGCTTCAGACCGGCGATTGGCGCGAAATCGCGGCCACCGCGGCGACCAGTTTCGCGCTGATCGCGACCGCTGAAATCGGCGACAAAAGCCAGCTTGTGTGCATGGCGCTGGCCTCCAAGCACAAGCCGCTGCCGGTGCTGCTGGGGGCCAGCGCCGCGTTCGCGCTGTTGAATTCGCTCGCGGTCGTGTTCGGCGCCGCGATCGCCAGCTGGCTGCCCGAGTACATCGTCGCGGCGACGGTCGCTTTTTTGTTCGGCGTTTTCGGGATACACGCCCTGCGGGTAACCGACGACGATGACGAGGAAGTTAAGGAAAAAAGCGGGCACGGCATCTTCTTCACGACCTTTTTATTGATCACGGTCGCCGAGTTTGGCGACAAGACCCAACTCGCGGTCGTCGCATTGAGCAGTACGTCGATGCCTGCCGCGGTCTGGATCGGCTCGACCATCGCGCTAGTCACGACCTCGGCGCTGGGCGTGCTGGCCGGCCGCACGATTCTGCAGAAGTTTCCTCTGGCGCTCTTGCACCGCATCAGCGGCGTGATCTTCTTGATTCTGTCGGCCTGCGCGGCCTACCGGGCCTATAGCGCCTATGGGTCAAGATTCGTGTAGGGTACTAAGCGTCTCTTGAACCTGCTCGTGAACCGCCGCCGTTTCCTGCAAAATCTCGCATTATCGCCAGCCGTGCTTTACGGCTGCTCGGCGGCCTCGCGCGATTATTATCGTCAGCCGGAGTTCGGCGAGATCACGATCCTGCATCTGACCGACTGTCATGCGCAGCTGCTGCCGATGTATTACCGGGAGCCTGCGGTCAACCTGGGCGTCGGCGACAGTAAAAATGCGCCGCCGCACCTGAGCGGCGAGCAATTCCTGCGCCGTTTCGGCATTCGCCCGAACAGCCGTGAGGCCCATGCCTTTACGCATCTGGATTTTACCTCGTCGGCGCTGCGCTACGGCAAAATGGGCGGCTTTGCGCAGTTGGCGACTCTGGTCAAAATGATCAGGCATTTGCGCGGTCCCGACAAGACCCTGCTGCTCGACGGCGGCGACAGTTGGCAGGGCTCGGCGACCGCGTTATGGACGCGAGGACAGGACATGGTCGATGCCTGCAACCTCTTGGGCGTCGATGCGATGACCGGTCATTGGGAGTTTACCTACGGCAAGGAACGGCTAAGCGAAAACCTGAAACGCTTCAAGGGTGCTTTTCTCGCGCAGAATGTTGCGCTGACCGATGAGGAAGTCTTCGCTGCCGATCAGGACGAGGCGGCCTTGTTCAAGCCTTATCTAATCAAGCAGGTAGGCCAGGCCCGCGTCGCGGTGATCGGCCAGGCCTATCCCTATACCCCGATCGCGAATCCGCAGCGCTTCGTTGCGGGCTGGCAATTCGGCATCGAGGAACGTCGCTTGCAGGGCCTGGTCGACAAGATAAAAAAGACCGAGCAGGCCGACGTCGTGATCTTGCTGTCGCATAACGGCATGGATGTCGATCTGAAACTGGCGTCCAGAGTCACCGGAATCGATCTGATCCTGGGCGGCCATACCCATGATGCGGTCCCGGAGCCGATTCCGGTGCCGAATACAAAGGGCAGGACCTGGGTCACGAATGCCGGCAGTCACTGCAAGTTTCTGGCCGTGTTCGATTTGAAGGTCGCGAAGGGCCGGCTGCAAGACCTGCGCTACCGCTTGCTGCCGGTCTTCGCGGACCTCCTGGAACCCGATGCCGAGATGCAGAGTCTGATCGATCATCTCAGGGCCCCGTATCTAAGCGACCTGCAACGGCCGCTGGCCGAGGCCAATGAGCTTTTATACCGCCGGGATAATTTTTACGGCACTTTCGACGGCCTGATTCTGGAGGCGCTGCGCACCGAATACGGCGCCGACATCGCATTGTCGCCCGGTTTCCGCTGGGGTACGGTCGTGCTGCCGGGTCAGGCGATTACAGTCGAAGACGTGATGAACCAGTCCGCGATCACTTATCCCGAAACCTATGCCGCCACGATGACAGGCGCGCAAGTGAAGGCCGTACTGGAAGACGTGGCCGACAACCTGTTCAACCCGGACCCGTATTACCGGCAGGGCGGCGACATGGTCAGGACCGGCGGCATGCGTTTCGACTGCGATCCCAGGGCCGGATTCGGCAGGCGGATCAACTCGATGCGGCTCCATAACGGCCAGCCGGTCGAAGCCGGAAAACGGTACAAAGTTGCCGGATGGGCGACCGTTTCGGCTCCCGCATCCGGCAGGCCGGTTTTCGAGATCGTCGGCGAGCACCTAAAAAACGGCCGCGCGTGATAGCACGGTGTGGCCGATACGGGTATGATGAGCCTGCACTCCTTTATTTTGCTGATTCCATGTCCTTTGATCAAGCGCCTCGCTATGCTGTATGACTGACCGGGTCGAGTCTCTTCCCGCGTTGGAGCCGATTGAACAACAGGGTCGGCTGTCCGGCGTCAAATTATCCGGTGAATGGAATTTGCGCAATCTGTGCGATGCACCGGGATTGCGCCGGCAGCTCAGAAACTATGCGCGAAACCGCGCGCTGCACTGGGATCTGGAAGCGATCGAGGTGCTCGACAATGCGGCCGCGCTGCTTCTTTGGGAAGCCTGGGGCCAGACCTTACCGGCCGGACTTGTGCTGCGCCCCGAACACCAGCGTATGCTGGAGCGCTGGCAGGAACAGGAAATCCCCGATACGGCGCCGCCGCGCCGTCATATCGGCGTCATTCTGCTTTTTCTTTACCACACATTTGTCGATTTTTGTAGACAAACGGCCGATTTGATTACCTTGTTGGGGCAGTTGCTTTTGGATGTGGGCTATTTATTGCGCCATCCCGGCAGCGTGCCCTGGTCCGAAATATCGATCACGATCTATGAGTCGGGCGTGCGCGCGCTCGGCATTACCGCCTTGGTCGGTTTTTTGATCGGCATCGTGCTGAGCTATCTGTCCGCATTGCAACTCAAACTGTTCGGCGCGGAGATCTACATCATCGATATTTTGGGACTCAGCGTGATCCGTGAACTGGGACCCTTGCTCGCGGCGATCCTGGTCGCCGGCCGCTCCGGTTCGGCGATGACCGCGCAAATCGGCATCATGCGCGTTACCGAGGAACTCGATGCGCTTTCGGCGATGGGTATTTCGCATTCGTTGCGGCTGGTGCTGCCGAAAGTCGCTGCCCTGGCGATCGTGATGCCGCTGATCGGTGTCTGGACCAGCAGTGCGGCGCTGCTCGGCGGCATGTTTTCGGCGCAAAACACGCTCGACATCAGTTATATGCAATTCTTTTTGAAACTGCCGGATACGGTGCCGCTGTTGAATGTGTTCATCGGCCTGCTGAAAAGCGCGGTATTCGGATTCCTGATCGCGCTGGTCGCCTGTCATTTCGGTTTCAGGATCAAACCGAATACCGAAAGCCTCGGTAATGAAACGACCAACTCGGTCGTGGCCTCGATCACGATTGTGATCATGGTCGATGCGGTGTTCGCGATTCTGTTCATGGGCGTCGGGATGCCGATATGAAGCATGACGCGATCCGGCTTGAACATGTCTGGACCCGCTTCGGCGACAAGGTCGTGCATGCCGATATCAGTCTGAGTCTCGCGCAGGGCGAAATCCTCGGCTTGGTCGGCGCCTCCGGCTGCGGCAAGACTACGTTGCTGCGCGAAATCATCGGCCTGACCACGCCCAGCGAGGGCGAAATCTTCGTGATGGGGGAATCGCTGCATCAAATCGGCCAGCGCCTGCGCAACAATTGCGGGGTCTTGTTTCAGAAGGGGGCACTGTTCAGCGTGCTCGATGTGTTCGAAAATATCGCCTTTCCGCTGCGTGAGCTCGGCTTCGACGACGAAGACATGATCAAGCGTCTGGTGTTGATGAAACTGTCGCGCGTCGGGCTATCGGCGCAGGACGCCTGGTTGAAGCCGGCCGATTTGTCCGGCGGCATGACCAAGCGGGTCGCGCTCGCGCGCACGCTGATCCTCGAACCGAGTCTGCTTCTGCTCGATGAGCCGACTTCGGGCCTCGACCCGATTTCGAGCGAGGATTTCGTGAGTCTCTTATCTGAGTTGCATCGCGATCTGCAATTTACCGCCGTGATGGTGACCCACGATCTCGACATCCTGCGCGATCTCTGTACTCAGGTCGCGGTGTTGGCCGACAATCAGTTGGTCGCCTACGGAACACTCGAATCGGTGTTAAACTGTCCGCATCCGTTTGTCGAGCGTTTCTTTCACAACAACCGCGCGCGGCGGGTCTTTCAAAATATCGAGACGAGGCATGGGCAAAAATAAATACGCGCTGATCACCGGCGTCTTCTTGATTGCTTTGACGGCTGCCACGAGCGCGGTGGTTTATTGGATCGGCCATTTCGAGCGCGAGCGCGATATTTATTACGTCTCGACGCGCCAATCGGTGACCGGCCTGAATCCCGAATCGACCGTGTTTTACCGCGGCATCTCGGTCGGTAAAGTGCTCGACGTGCATTTCGATCCGAACGATTCCGGCACGATCCTGGTGCCGATCGAGGTCGACAAGGAGATCGAGCTGAGCAAGGGCGTGTACGCAAACTTGCAGCTCAAAGGCGTCACCGGCCTGACCCAAATCAACCTCGAAGACCCGGAGCATCCCGGCATGCGTCTGCCGCCCGGCGACGATCCGGCCAACAGGATACCGCTGATGCCGTCCATGGCCGATAAACTGATGAACACCGGCGAGGATATCTTGAAAAAAGCCGAGCATATCATGGCGCGGCTGAGCGTGTTTTTGAGCGATGAAAATGAAAAAAACGTCGGCGACATCCTGAGTAATTTGAAAGACGTGTCGGATAAACTGAATCGGCTGCAAAAAAGCGTCGACAAGGCGCTGGCCGAGGTACCGAAACTCGGCATCCGGGCCGAAAAAACCCTCGACAATATCGATGTCTTGACGAAAGATTTGCAAACCTTGGGCAAGGATGTCAAAAGGTTGGGCCAAAAAGCCGAAAAATTGGCCGAAAACGGCCTCGAAGCGAGTGATCAGGTCAAGCAAACCACCTTGCCGAAAGTCAATGAGCTGTTGAATGAACTGCAATCGACAACGCTGGAAGTGAATAAAATTGCGAACATGCTGCAAAATAACCCGCAATCGCTGATCTTCGGACCCGCTCGTCAGGAACCCGCTCCCGGAGAACCCGGCCATAAGGAACACCCATGAAACTTAACTGGTTGATCTGCGCCGCTAGCGTGTTGATTCTCGGTTGTGCCGAAGTCTTGCAGGCTCCCGCGCTGCACGATTTTGGCGTGAGCAACGCGCCGCCCGGCCAAAGTCTGCAAAATCCGGCATCGCCCGAAATCAATGTCTTCGCGCCGAAATGGCTGAGCGATGACCGGATCCATTACCGACTGCTTTACGATCAGCCGACCCGCGTGCGCTTTTACAACCTGGATCAGTGGATAGCGCCGCCACAGGAATTGCTCAAACTGCAACTTGCCTCAGGAGGCCTTAATCCGAATTATTCCTTGGTAATTCATTTGCTGAATTTCGAACAGCAATTCGAAGCGCCCGGCAGCGCGTCGGTGCTGCTGCGCTTTTCGACAGATGTGTTCGCGGCCGGCAGCAAGAACAAGCTGGGCGCGCAAGAATTCGTTTTACGTAGCGGGAAAGTTAGTCCTGATGCGCAAGGCGCGATCAAAGGCTTTGCGGAATTGGCGGAGCAGGCGAACCAACGGATTCACGCTTGGCTCCAATATTTGGAGAAATCGTAATTTGCCCTGGTAAAAAAATTGGAAAAAGGCGAAAAAAATACTCCCTGCGCCTAACGGCGCAGGGAGGAAAAAGCTTCGGAACAGGGCGGCTCCGAATTTTCACACTTCGAGGAGGTGTATGAAAAGGGCTGAAAATAGAGGATATGCCGTGCTGAAGCCATCAGCAGTTGAAGCGGTCGCTCTTGTCAGAACGGCCAATCAGAAAACTTGGCATAAAGGTTGCTGAGAAAAATGATAGTATATTAGTTTTTTATAAATTAACAAGGCAGGGGAAAATTAATTAATTGTTTCCTTATTGTTGATAATAATTTGCTCGAATTTACCAATCTTTAATCGATAAGGATCACTCATGAGATACAAATTACTCGTCTCGATTTTTACCGGCGTCTTGAGTTTTTCCGCAACGGCTGCCGATACCTATACCGTCGATCCACGGCATACTTTTCCGAGCTTTGAAATCGACCATCTCGGCTTTTCGATCCAGCGCGGCCGCTTTAACCTGACCGAGGGCAAAATCACGCTTGCGCCCGCATCGGCATCCGGTTCGATCGACATCTCGATCGATGCTGCTTCGATCAGCACCGGACTTGCCGATCTGGAAAAACATCTGCGCAGCGAGGATTTTCTCGATGTTACCCATTTTCCGAAAATCATATTCCAATCGAAACAACTGACTTTCGACAAGGCACAACTGGTTGGCGCGGATGGCGATCTGACGCTACATGGCGTGACCAAGCCCGTGCATTTGACGGTGGACCGCTTTCATTGCGGGTTCAATCTGCTTTTAATCAAAAATGTCTGCGGCGCGAACGCGACAGCGACAATCAAGCGGTCCGACTTCGGCGTCGATAAATATGCGCCGGCGCTGGGCGATGACGTCAAGGTGATCATACAGATCGAAGCGATCAAGGACTGATCAAGAGGGAGCTTATACCCTTACATCTGCGGCGATGGGATAGGCAGAGAATTTACAGCGAATAGGGGAAACCGTTGTTCTTAACTTGCGTTGGACACGGATTCGTTTGTTTTTACCCGCAAAATTGGCGTGATAACCGCGCTCCGGCGATACGTATGTCAGGCTATAAGTTAGAATACCCTGATAATGATAGCCAGCGTTATCGTGGGCAGGCATTGCGTAACTTTTTAATCCGTTTGATGAGTCAGTCCCTGCCAAGGTAAGGCCCGTACCCTGGCTGGAAAAGTACTGAAAATTTAATTTACTGTAACTGTAAATCTTTAAGAGAAGGCCTACGACTTTTGTTTCTGCTTCAACTCGAACGCCGCCAATTGTTCGGGCGTTGCTTCCTGCTGGTATTTTCTACGCCATTCCTGATAAGGAAAGCCATAAATAATGTCTCTGGCTTGTTCATAATCGATTGATTCACCGCGCTCCTGCGCTGCCGCGGCATACCATTTGGCCAAGCAGTTTCGGCAGAAGTCGGCCAAAATCATCAAGTCGATATTCTGCACCTCGGTGTGTTGTTGAAAATGTTCGAGCAGGCGTCTAAAGGCGGCAGCTTCGATTTCTGTTTGTGTTTGTTTATCCATGGCTATCCTCACGCAATTCGATACCATTCTATCAGAGTCCAAAAGTCGAATGATGTACATTTGGCCGCGTCGCCATTATAATACCAACCTGATTTCTGATGGGCGGACAGTCCTCGGCCTCGGAACTTGCAAGTTTCTACTTCAACGGCGAAAGACGGTTACGGCGGTCTCAGCTGTTTTGACATTTTTTCCGCCATCGGATACAACCAAGGCATCTAATTTTGAAGGCAATTTGGATCGTTTCAAGACGGCGAGAAAAGCGGCCTTGAATTTATCATATCTATCCCCATTACCTGTTTGTTCGGCGCTCTTTACGGCAATGACCGCATCATCAAAGTCTAAATCCAACAATAACGAATACACTGCGCCCTCCATCGCGCCAGACGCATGAATCCGATACTCGAATTTTTTCCGATCGTTTTATTTTTTATCGCTTATAAGTTTTACGATATTTATGTCGCCACCGGCGTCGTGATTGCCGCGACGATTTTGCAGGTCGCCTTTAGTTGGTATAAGACCCGCAAGGTCAGCACGATGCAATTGATAACCTTAGGGTTAATCCTAGTGATGGGCGGCGCGACAATCATTCTCCAGAACGAACAGTTCATCAAGTGGAAATTATCGATCGTCGAATGGCTATTCGGTGTGGTCTTTCTGGGCAGTCAGTTTGTCGGTAAAAAGACGGTTATCGAACGGATGCTGTCAGCCAATCTGACCTTGCCGAATAACATTTGGCGACGTCTAAACACGCTGTGGGCATGTTTCTTTCTCGGCGTCGGCTTCATCAATGTGTATGTCATGTATCACTACAGCACCGACGATTGGGTCACGTTCAAAACCTTCATGGTGCCGGGATTGATGGTCGTTTTTCTACTCGGGCAGGTTGCGATGATTTATAAACATCTGCCGGAAACCGAGGAATAAGCAGTGTTATACGCGATCATCAGTGAAGACGTAGAGAATAGCCTGAGCAAAAGGCTGGCCGTCCGCCCGAGACATCTGCAAAGGTTGCAGGATCTTCAAGAAGCAGGGCGACTCGTACTGGCCGGCCCGCATCCCGCGATCGACAGCGAAAACCCGGGCGATGCAGGCTTTACCGGCAGCCTGATCGTTGCCGAATTTGCGAGTTCCGAAGAAGCCCGGCAATGGGCCGAAAGCGATCCCTATATCGAAGCCGGCGTTTACGCAAAGGTTACCGTCAAACCGTTTAAAAAGGTCTTTCCCCAATGACAGCGCAACTGATCAAACAAGTGCTCACCGAAGCGCTCCACCCCGAACGGCTCGAAATCATCGACAACAGTAGCGCTCATGCCGGTCACGTCGGCAACCGCGGCGGCGGCCATTATCATGTCACGATTGTATCGCCGCAGTTTGAAGGCAAATCGCTGGTGCAGCGGCACCAGATGATTTATAAAGCGCTCGGCGATCTGATGAAGCAACAAATTCATGCCTTGGGCATCAATGCTCTTACCCCCTCAGAAGAAACCAAAGGAAATTAATCGATGAACAAAACCATCATCCCATTGCTTGTTGCGGGTGCCGGACTGATTGCCGGCTGTGAACCACAATCCGGTGATACCGGTGCCGCTTCTTCCGCGGCGCCGATCGAAAACATTGTCAAAAAAGAAGACGCGGTCGCTTCGGTCAACGGCAAATACATCAGCAAAGCGCAGTTGGAAAACCTGGAAAAAGAAATTGCGGCGCGCGCGCATGGCGCAAGTTTTCCGAAGGAAAAACTGGTCGAAGAATTGATTCAACGTGAATTGCTCGTTCAGGACGCACTGCAAAAGCAATTGGATAAATCTCCGGAATATCTGGCGCAACTGGAAGATGCTAAAAAGTCTATCCTGACCCAGACTGAGCTGAAAAACTTTTTCAAGACCAATCCGGTTACCGATGCGGAAGTGAAGGCGGAATACGACAGCAAGGTCGTTGCCGAAACCGGCACCGAATATAAAGCGCGTCATATCCTGGTAAAGACCGAGGATGAAGCGAAAAAGATCATCGCCGAACTCGACAAAGGCGGCGATTTCGCGAAGTTGGCAAACAAGTATTCGATTGATGCGAAAGAATCACAAAACGGCGGCGATCTGGGCTGGTTTGTGTCCGACCAAATGGTGAAACCTTTCTCCGACGCGGTCGCCAAACTCGAAAAAGGCAAATATACCTCCGCGCCAGTGCAGACCCAATTCGGCTGGCATGTAATTCTGCGGGAAGACTCACGCGCGCAAACGCCTCCTCCGCTGGAAGCCGTAAAAGAGCAATTGACGCCTTACTTGCAACGTCAAAAATTCCAAAAAATGATCGAGACGATGCGCCAGCAGGCAAAAGTTGAGATTCTTGTCCCGCTGACCGAAGAGAAGCCGAAAACGGAAGCGCCTGCTGCCCCGCCAGCAGCGACGGCCGAACCGGCGGCAGAACAAAAACCGGCCACTGAAGGCGCTGCTGCAAAAGAAGCCGCGCCAGCAACCGCGGAAAAAGCGCCGGCTGAAGCCGCGCCAGCACATGCGGAGCCTGCTCCGGCGGAAGCAGCGAAGCCTGCGGCCGAACCAGCAAAGGAAGAAACCAAGCCGGCTGAGTCAGCGCCAGCGCCTGAAAAGAAATAGGACGTTTTCGCGAGCACTGGGTTTTATATCAGAGAGCGTTAAGGCGCTCCCTGACTATCGAGCCGTAATGCTTTGAAGGTCGCATGTTCGCTCATACTGCAATGTGACCGGCCGTTTTAGCTGCTTTCTTTTTCGGGGCGGGGAATTCTCCCCGCCCCGTCTCATCTTCGGATCTACCCCTCCAGGTACTTATTCAGTTCTGTTGCGATCAAATTTTCTTTAAGCGTATCATAATGGCGCCGCAGCATCGCATCGGTCGGGCGCACGGGCAATGACAGGCGAGGCTCGATTTTGATTTGCAAGGTAGCCAGGATATGTCGTCTGAGCATCGAGTCTTCCGGCAGTTTTATTTTATGAGTGCATTTTCGGTATGACTTTGCAGCTACGGGATCCGAGATTTCCGCTGTAACCGGCTTGGCATGGCGCATGCCTGTTTGGTGTGCCAGCATTGCATCATGATGGCGGCTCAGAATCGAGTCGGTCGGACGGAGCAGTTCATAAGGTTTGGCCATCGCGGCCAGATGGGTTATGAAATGGCGACGCAGTATCGAATCCCGAGGAAACACGTGCGCCGGGTCTGGTTTGGGATAAACCGCGGGCTTGTCTTCGGGGGGTGGTACCGGCGCCGGTTGCGGCTTGACAACCGGCTTCGGATCGATCGCAACGGGCTCGGTCGGGATCGATGCCGTTTCTTCTGCAACACTAGCGGCGATGGGTGGCGCAATCGGCGTTACGGGAGTCTGTTCCCGGCCTGCGGTTTCGTGGCGGTGTCGTTCGATGTTTTGGAGCGCGTCCGCCGTCTCTCGGTTGGCTTTCCTGCAGGCGCTCCAGACGACGAATGGCATCATCACTCCGATAAACGCGGAAACACCGGCGACGGTGGCCAAGGCAGGCATTTCCATAATGGTCAGATACATCGTCGCGTAAGCGAAAAGAGCGAACGCGGCGAAGCCGAAAATAAACTCTAAAATCAAACTGAATAGCGAAACCAATTGCTCCTTCTGCGTCTGAATTACGCCTCCGGCGATGGCTTGCAGTTCCTGTCGATGCCGTTTCTTCCCGCGTTGCAAATCGATGATTTCCAATAATGTGATGATCAGCAGAACCAGCACGCCGGCGACCATTGCCTGAATTTCTATAGCGATCGAATCAAATATGGACATAAATCCCCCTGTTTTTATTAACAAAACCATCATCAAATGCGGCAGTTCACTGCCGGCAGCCCTGGATAATTCAGTTAGGCGAAATCTTTTGCAACTAGAATGAAGTCGCAGGGTTTACTATTTGAAATTTATCAGAAACTCAAATGTTTTTCTAATAAATTATTTCCCTCGCTCATCCAAGCGTTATTACGTTGGGCTGTCCAGAATATCTAATACGATAAATTTAGGGGGTGAGGCGAATGGGCGGCAAAAAACAGCAGGCAAAAAAAATGCGGTTCATTAAACCGCATTAGAGAAGGATATCTAACTCCGGATTCCCGTTGGGAATCTTGCATCTCAGGAGTTAAATAATATTCTAGCTATCTTTGTCAAGATGGGAATGTGGCATTTTGTCGCATCATTTTTCGGGCCATCAGGAAGCGGAGATTTGCGGAACATTGTCGAGCAGATTGCTCAGTTTCGCGAAATCCGACAGCGTTAGATTTTCCGCCCTCAGTTTCGGGTCGATCGATAAAGCATTCAAATCGTTATCGGAGATCAGGTCTTTCAATGAATTACGCAATGTTTTCCGGCGCTGTGAAAAGGCTTGCGTGACGACGCGATTCAAATTTTCCCGGCTATCGACCTGAACGGGGGGGCGGCGATGCGGCGTCAGACGAACGATCGACGAGATCACCTTGGGCGCCGGATCGAAGCTTTCCGGCGGTACATCGAATAAACACTCGGCCTCGCAGGCATATTGCATCATCACACTGAGTCGGCCGTATTGTTTATTGCCCGGTTCGGCGCACAATCTGTCGACGACTTCTTTTTGCAGCATGAAATGCATGTCTTCGATGCAGTGCGCGTTGCTTAGCAAATGAAACATCAACGGCGTCGAAATGTTATAAGGCAGATTACCGACGATGCGCAACCTTTCGTCTTCTTTAGCCAGCGTCGAAAAATCGAATTTCAATGCATCGGCGCTATGAATTTCAAAATGCGTTTGTCCTGCGAATTTTTTCTTCAACAATTCAACCAGATCGCGATCCAGTTCGACCACATCGAGACGCGCGCCGGTTTTTAACAGCGGCTCGGTCAACGCGCCTTGGCCGGGACCGATCTCGACCCAATGCTGATCGGGCTTGGCATCGAGGCAGGCGATGATATGACGGATCACCGACTGATCATGCAGGAAATTCTGCCCGAAACGTTTGCGTGCGATATGCGTCATCTTATTTCATACTTCCGATCACCATTTGCGCGGCGGTTTGCAGCGCATAGAGCAGGCTGCCGGCCTCGGCCTTACCGGTGCCGGCTAAATCCAGCGCGGTGCCGTGATCGACCGAGGTACGGATGATCGGCAAACCGAGGGTAATATTGACGGCCTGACCGAAACCTTTGTATTTCAACACCGGTAAACCTTGATCATGATACATCGCCAGTACCGCGTCCGCATCGGCAAGATATTTGGGCGTAAACAAGGTATCCGCAGGCAACGGACCTTGCAGATTCAGGCCTTGTCTCCGCAAATTTTCGAGAACCGGTTCGATCACGTCGATTTCTTCGCGGCCCAGATAGCCGTTTTCGCCAGCATGCGGATTCAGTCCGCATACCAGAATCTTGGGATTTTCGATGCCGAAGCGGTGGCGTAAATCGTGTTCGAGCACACAAATGACCTGTCGCAGGCGGCTGCGAGTCATTGCCCGGCTAACCTCGGCCAGCGGTAAATGGGTGGTGGCCAAAGCGACCCGCAAACCGGGCGTGGCCAGCATCATCACCGGCGTACCGCCGGTAATGTCGGCAATGTATTCGGTATGGCCGGTAAACGGGAAACCTGCATCGTTGATTACGCCTTTGTGCACGGGACCGGTCACCATTGCGTCGAAAAGGCCATCGACGCAACCCTTGACCGCTTTGGTCAGCGTTTTGAGTACATAGCGGCTGTTGGCGGGATTCAGGCGTCCGCATTCAGCGGTCTCGATCAGATCGATCGGTAGGACCGACAATTCCCCACGTCGATGTGGCGCGGGCGCTAATGCGTGATCAAAGCGGTTCAGTTTGATGTGAATTCCCAAGCGATCGGCGCGGTCGGCTATTAAAGCTTCGCTGCCGATCACAACCACTTCGCAAGGCAAATCGCTGCGTGCGATTTGAATACATAGATCGGGCCCAATGCCGGCAGGTTCGCCGGGAGTCAAGGCGATTCGGGGCAGGGCGGGGGACGCTGGCATAGTCATTGCCTTGGAGAGACTTTAATAATGACAAGCCGCGACAAATCGGTCGTTTTCGCCATTCTTAAGCTAGCCCGCTTGCCCATCGACACGAACAGCCGTCAAGATCGGAGAATAAACATAAATGAACAATGCAAACGCCGCCAGCCAAAATAACATCGAGAAATAAACCAGACTGCCGTACCACCCGGGCAAGGCTATCGGCAGCAATACTCGGATTAGCGCTGCGGCATTCAACAGGATGAAACCGATCGCCATTGCATTGGAAACGCGCAACGCCCGACCTGTGTGTCCCAAAGAAACTCGCGCCATCATGCCCAAAGTCAGCATGCCGATCCCACCGACAGTAAAGGCGTGCAGGGGCAAGGACGGCAACACCAGTGCATATGCCGATAGCGCGGTCAACCCAAAGCCCAAAATGATCCAGCCGTAACCCGCATACAAGACCCACAGTAATGGCACATACCAGATGCGCTGCACATACCAGCCCCAGACTCGCGCGCCATTGAACAGCACCGCGAGGCCCGCAGCCAGCGCCAGCAACGCCCCGTTTATGCCGGCCAACAGCAAGCCGTACGTCAGCACCGCGCTGCCGATCGCGCCGTATTCATACAGAGGCTTGCTGCTGACTCTGACGCCCGGCAAGCCGCGTTCGGTAAAAAACGGAAACACGCGCCCGGCGATCACCAAAATCAACAACACGATCGTCGCCACGGCCAGTTGTAGACCGAGCCAAGTCAGATGCGGCCGCGGAGCCAGGATGCCGGCATGAATCAAGCCGTTGGCAATGGTCAATATGAGCAGTATTCCGACGAAAATAAGATTGAAATATTGCCGGGCGGCCAGAATTGGCTTGGCGATTTGGTAGGCGAGCGCGGGTAAAAACGCAAAATCGATTGCCGCGATCACCGCATCGGGCAGCAGTCCCGCATAAAACGGCGCAATCCTTCCGTACAGCCAGATCAGGCACAGGGTCGCCAATGAGTCGCCGGTCAGGGTCTGTCTCGATGTCCAGTTTTTGACCGCAGTCAACAGAAAACCGGCGATCACCGCAGCGGAATAGCCGAGCAGCATTTCATGCGCGTGCCAGTTGACATTGCCGAAATAGTTGGCCGCACTCAGCTTGCCGTTATAGATTGCATTCCACAGCACGATCAGCAGCAGCGCCGAAAGGCCTGCCAGTACGAAGAACGCTCGAAATCCTAAGGCGAAAAGCGGGTAATCGAAAAGTTTGGGTGATGTCATAAGATAAAATGCTCCATCCGATCCTGCTCGGCTCCATAAACCCGGCTATTATACGCAATTCTCTCTGAAAGAGTCTCATGGTTTGCCTTCCGGCAAGCAAACCGCGAACGCAATCAAAGGTTTCTCTGTGATTCGGATCCCTTTATAATCGACCGAACTTCAAACCCTATTTAAGGAGGCTCTCCCATGGCGGAAACGTTATCCCAAATGATCCCGCTCGGCGCACTCGCGCCGGACTTTTTACTGCCCGATACGGTAACCGGCAGGACTTTCAGTTTGCAGGAACTGAAAGGCGACAAGGGTACGATCGTGATGTTCATCTGCAATCATTGCCCCTACGTGCTGCATGTGAAGGGGCAGTTGATCGCGATTGCCAAAGAATACCAAAACAAGGGCATTGCGACGATCGCGATCAGCGCAAACGACGTGCAGAATTATCCCGATGATGCGCCGGATAAGATGCAGGCCCTTATGGAAGCCTGGGGAAGGCCGTTCGCGGCTTATCTGTACGACGAAAGCCAGGATACTGCTCGGGCGTATCAGGCTGCCTGCACGCCGGATATTTACCTGTTCGATGCGGCGCTGGCCTGCGTTTATCGCGGACGGCTCGACGGCTCCACACCTAAGAATAACGTGCCGGTGACGGGTTCGGATTTACGCGCCGCGCTCGACAATTTGCTGGCGGGCCGGCCGATCGATCCAGAGCAGATTCCGAGTATGGGCTGCAATATCAAATGGAAGGCGGATTGACTCTTTCCATAATCGAGCGCCATAGGGTGCGCATCGCGCACCTTAGCGCTTTGCCGTAAACGCCTTAATCGATAAAACGCCGGGTAATGTCGCTAAACGCATCGATGCGGCGGTCGCGCAGAAACGGCCAGATTTGCCTGACGCGCGCGCTGCGCGCCGGATCGAGCGTCGTGGTTAAGACTTTGACTTCGCCGGCATTGGCGCTGTCCAGAATGTCGCCTTGCGGGCCGGCGATGAAACTGTTACCCCAGAAATTGATGCCGACACCGGCGGGTTGATCGGGTGCCTGCTCGAAGCCGATCCGGTTGCAGGAAATCACCGGAATGCCGTTTGCGACCGCGTGCGCGCGCTGGATCGTGATCCAGGCGTTCAACTGGCGCTGCCGTTCTTCCTGCGTGTCGTTCGGGTCCCAGCCGATCGCAGTCGGATAGATCAGCAGGTCCGCGCCGGCCAACGCCATTAGCCGCGCGCCTTCCGGGTACCACTGATCCCAGCAGACCTGCACGCCGAGCTTGCCGATCGAGGTCTCGATCGGGGTGAAGCCGAGGTCGCCGGGCGTGAAGTAGTATTTTTCGTAAAAGCCCGGATCGTCCGGAATATGCATTTTGCGGTATTTGCCGGCGATCCGGCCGTCCTTGTCGAAAACGACGGCCGTGTTGTGGTAAAGCCCCGGCGCTCTTTCTTCGAAAATCGTCGAAACGATCACGATTTGCAGTTTTTTCGCGACCGCGGACAAAATTTCGGTGGTAGGGCCTGGAATCGGCTGGGCCAGGGCGAAATTGTGATAATCTTCGTTTTGGCAGAAATAAGGCCCCAGGTGCAATTCGGGCAGCACCACCAACTCGGCCTTGGCGGCAGCGGCTTCGTGGATTTTCTCGATCGAAAAGTCGAGGTTGCTTTGCCTGTCGAGGTGGCAGGGCTGCTGTACGGCGCTAACGATGATCGGCGATTTCATAAAACAAAATAACAAAAAGGTTAACGCATCTTGTCCAGGTGCTTGAACAACAACAGAATGATCGCGAACGGAATGACTGCGGCGGTGACTTCCCAGTAACCCATCAGCATCAGCGCGATCTGATTGACGATCAGCAAGACGCTATAGGCCAAGGCGGCCCAGCGCTTGAGCAGCCACAAGCCGGTGATGCAGATCAGGCTTACCAGCACCGAAAACGCAAAGTAGGTCGGGTAGATGGCGCCCACTTGCTTGGACATCGGCGAAAAGACCAGATTGATCATCTGGATCGCATTGATCAGGCCGACCACGCAGATCGCGATGATAACGGCCGGTTTTTCCGGATTCCAACGCGTGTCGTTCATGGCGTATTCCTCAAGCGTTTATTAGGAACTGCTGCGCAGATCGAATGCCGGCTGTTCTGCGATCGGGCCCGGCGTGAAATATTTTTTGAAGACCGGCATGAAACTGCAGGTAATCGGAATCGAGTAAAAACAATAGATCGCGGCCGCTTCGCCGGTCGAAACGCCGAAGATCCATTGCGGCACGAACAGCGTGAAAAGCGCCATCACGCCGTGATAGATGCCGATCCGCCAGTTGTTCGGCCAGACGAAGGCGCTGAGCGCGAGCGCGAACAGCGAGCCCCACGTCACCAGCAGCCCAAGCGCGCTCTGGATCGCATAGGCGACATGATAAGTGCCCATGGTTAGGCAGGAAATCATGTTGCCGATGAAGTTCGGCTCGATATCAGATAACTGGATGTCTTTCGGCAGGAAACTGAAAAGAATGAACGAGCCGCTCAGGGATGCGCCGATGATGGTTGCACGCTTCAGTGCGCCAGGGTCTGTTGAATAGGTCGCCAAGGCCGGCATGATCGCGAAGGATTGTAAAGCAATGTGATAAGTCGATAATTCGCTGAGCAATTGGTTGGCGCCGTAGCCGCATTGCCCCGCGACTGGATAAGCGAAATATTGGATCAGTTCCATCAATGAAAAATGGAAGATCGCGAGCGCTCGGGCAGCGCGCACCGGCAATGTTTCGCTTTTATCCATAAAAGTGATGCCTGAGGCGGCGAAGCCGACGATGCCCAGGCCTAACGACATATTTGCACTAAAACACATAACGTTCCCAAACCGATAAAGGGTTGATAAAACGCGATCACAGCTGTACCGACGCTGTCTTCCGCTTGTTGATATTGTTTTTATTGCGCCCAACAAAAAAGGCGTGGCGGACTGCTCCGTCACGCCATTTTTCCCCGGGCGTGGGGCGAAAAACTAGGCTTTGACCGCGTTTACGATCGCGTTGAACGCTTCGACTTTGGCTTTGCCGGTTTTGACCAGATCGACACCGGTTTCGATGATCATCGGGCAGAGACCTGGCGTCCGATAGACGATCAAGCCAAGGTAGGCGACGGCCGGAATTGCGATCGCTGCGCCGATGAAGCCATGCAAACCGACCAGACCGAACAGTTTGATCAGTAAGGTGACGGCATCCAGCGGCAACAAAATCATCGCCCCGAAATAGGTGATCACCACGAAGGTGAAGACGACGAACACGACAAACTGGAGCAGCCTGACCAAGGCAACATTAATTTTTTTCATATGACTCGTAATTTCCTGATTTCAACTGGAGTAAGCTTAAGTCAAAAAAGAACCCGCACCGGATCGATGCTCTTTTCTTTTTTGGTGCGGATTATATCTTAAAGCTGCTTGAATCTTCCATTTTTATTCCGTCCGGCGGTTTTTTCAGGAACAATCGGTACAGCAGGAAACCCGCGATAAACCCGCCCAAATGGGCCCACCAGGCCATCTTGGCTACGCCGCCTTCGAATAATATCGAAGTGGTCGCTTCGTACAGTTGAATGATCACCCATAAGCCCAAAAAGGCGATTGCAGGAACATGTACGACGATCGGCGGCACCCAAAGTACGACTCGTTCCAGCGGGTACAGAAAAAAATAAGCAGCCAATACGCCGGCAATAGGGCCTGATGCTCCAACGACAGGAATCTCTAGGCGTGGATCGAAATACCACTGCAAGGCCGTTGCGATCAGGCCGCACAGTAAATAAAAGGCCAAAAAAGACAGATGTCCCATTCTATCTTCGATGTTATCGCCGAAGATCCATAAAAACCACATATTGATGATCAGATGGAACCAATTGCCGTGCAGGAACAGGCTGGTTAAAAACGACAGATAACCGTCGAAGGGTAGGCCTACATGTTCCGCCCATGATGGGTCTGAATAACGCAGCGGCACCATGCCGAAACGGGCAATCAACGGGTTACTGACTTCAAAGGGCAAAAACTGTAACCATACGAAAATGATCACACAGACAACGATCAGCCCCCAGGTCGCCAAGGGGCGGGAATAGCAAGGCGCGGTATCTCGAATAGGAATCATGAGTTAACTCCGTGAATGATGTCAATGATTTATATAGTAATTCAAAAGGCTGGTCATCAGGCGATAAAGTTCCCGTTTGGCGAAGCTACCGCATAAAATCTG
The DNA here is from genome assembly GCF_035916875.1 of Methylomicrobium sp. Wu6. Lineage (NCBI taxonomy): Bacteria > Pseudomonadati > Pseudomonadota > Gammaproteobacteria > Methylococcales > Methylococcaceae > Methylomicrobium > Methylomicrobium sp. Wu6. The sequence continues at coordinate 37,118 of NZ_JAXUHN010000084.1, read as the reverse complement.
TAGGTCTGAAGCGAAAAGGTGATCGGCCGCGCCGGGGATTAGAGCATGCTAGCAGATGCTTGGCGGCGGAGAAGGGTTATTTGCGGATAAACAAATTGGCCAGCAGCGTTAAGAGCGTGCTGATCAGTAGCATTGATGTTATCGGGATAAAAATGAATTTTTTGCCGTCTTCGATGCGAATATCGCCCGGCAATTTGCCGAACCAACTGAAGAGGCCAGGTAGATAGGTCAGGACCAGTCCGATCATCGTTACCACGATACCGATAATCGTCAATAATTTTCCAATCGGCATCGAAACACTCACAGGAACAGGCCTCGGCAAAAGAAAACAGCCGACAATCACGCCGGCTGTTTGGGAAGTGGATAGGAGCTATACTACCTCAATATCCTGCCCGAGTCATAATACCCATTGGTTTGATGCAAACGATCGCCTTGGATTTCAGCCCTTATCGGCCACTGTCACGCAAAGGTTGGTCGGTTTTTGCTGGGCATTTAGCACCGGTTTCAACGTAAAAGATACGATCGTGTCGACCCCGGCATCGCCCAAATCCTTGACGGGTACATTTTCGACTGAAATTTTGCTGCCCTTGACCTGCCATTGATAGTCGGCGTCGAAGGCGGTGTTTTTAGCCGAGTTTTCCAAATCCACTTCGAAGTTGGCGCCCGAGCAGGCGGCGGTCGGTTCTTTTAAGTCGAGCACATGCGCGTGAAATCCATTTTCCTGGTTTTCGTGCGAACTGTCGTCGATCGGCATATGCGTGACCAGCACGAGCACATTATTGGCATTGTCGGTCAACGCCGCATAGCCGAAGGCGCCGGATTTACCGTCCACCGGAATCGGCTTGGCGGTCTGAATTTCCATCGCCAGGGTTTTATTGTCGCCTTTTCCCGCGACCTTGACAGAAGAGCGCCAAATCGACAAATAGCCTTCGGTTTCCGACATCGCCGCGCTGCTTGCCAAACACAAACCGGTTGCGGCGGCCAATAGGGTGATGTTCTTGATAAGTTTCATGAGTTACCTCCGATCATTAATAGTATCGAATCGATATTATAATGACTGTGGGGAAGAATGCAAATTTTTCCTTTTTCTATTGCGCGGGGCGAATATGGCCGAGCTAAAGTCGAACTTACGGTTCGGTCAAAGATAACGTCCCTCATGACAGAGTCAACCATTCGAATTCCGTCGCGTGTAGCGATGCTTTACGCCGACAGGAAAATCGTCCGGATCGCCGAAAGACCGTAATTCGACGCGAGGCATTTGTTTGTCAGCAGGGACATAATTGGCGAATTCGCTGTTCAGTCGGAGCAATTGCGTACGAATGGACGCGGCGACGGCGTCCTCTTTGCCAGCATCGGCTGAAACGGAGGGCAGGAGTTCGGTTGCGATGGATAGGAATTCGGAGCCGTTCCGATCGCTCTTGACTTCCATCACGAATTTGCCACTGATCAAACTCGTCAATTCCGGTTGCTCCAGACCGACTACTACGTTTTCCGGATAAATGTTGGCCCCGTAGAATGACACGGTGAAATCGGCGCGGCCGAATACCCAAACAAAGGGCAGGGGACAGGCTTCGCCGGCGAAGCCAAAATCTTCAAGCGAGGACATTCCGCGCGCTTTCAGGAAAGCGATCAACTCGGCATGGCTGATCAGTCCGCCGCGGTCGGCGATGTGATAGCGTATCAGCGGTACGCCATTGTCTCCGGTAACCGCCAGGGTTAAGCCGTCGATCAGTTCGAAGTAACGGCTGATCGGATCGTATTGGACCAAGGTCGGCAGGCGCGATTCGCCGAACAGTTCGCGGGCGACATGGGGATGCGCTGCCAGGAAGCGCCGGATCGCAATGCTAAGCGGTGTTTCGTTACCCAAAACGCCGCCGTCCGCCGTGCCATAGAGCGATGCGGAGTCGTAGCAGGGCGCTGTCGATCCGACTCGCCGCAGCATCAGGTTGCGCCATTCTTCGCTGAACACTTCGCCGGCAAAGACGAATTTGATCCGGTACGCGCGCCATTCCATGCCCTGCGCGGAGCCGGCATCGATCACGTCCTTTACGAAAGGCGGATAGCCGAGCAGCACAGTCTGTTCGAAATGCGGTCCCAATTCGCGCACGGCGCGCAGGATTTCATCCGGCTTGTTGCCCGGAGTCGCGACGGTTAACGGGTAACCCTTTTGAGCCAAATACCAGCAGCACGAGGTAGTAAACACGCCGCCTACCCAGTTGCCTAGCGGAAAGCAGACGACTGCCAGGGTATCGCGATTATCGGCACTAAAGCTGTAGCGGAAGACTTGCTCGAAACGGAGCGCGATGTCCAGCTCGTCGGTCATTGCGCGCGGCCAGAAGGTCGAAATCCCGGTTGAGCCCGAAGATACTGCCAGACGGTCGCAAGACGTAATCCGTCCACCTTGGCAGCGCGCCGGCAGCGGATATTTCTGCATGTAGTTCGCCTTGTTTTGCAACGGTAGCGTCGCAAAATCCTCAGCTCCGGTGATAGCGCCGGGATCAGCGCCCTGGTCTTGCAGAAACTGCCGGTAAGCCGGTACGCCGGCGATGGTATTTTTGCAGAGTTGCAGCGCGTGTTGCACGGGATCGGCGGTCAGCCGCTGCTGCAAGATCGTATCGAACGAGGTGTTCAAAAAGGCTGAAAGCCGTTCGATCACGGCCGCGGGACAGTCGGTTTTCATGATGCTCTCCTGATCAAAGTGGTTTTGGTGACGCCGCAAAGAATGCGCCTGTGGCTGCAAATCAAGGTAAGTATCAGCTATACTTAATCACCTAATGAAATGAAAAATTAAGGCAACAACTTGAAAAATGTTGATCAACATTTTGATTTTGATCTTTTCGTTGTCGTTTCCCGCCTGGGCGGCTGATCGCTTTGTTCCGAAAAACGCCTTTTCCACGTTGCCGCTGAATGCAAGCGAACTAGAGTATCTCAGTCACATCGACCATATCCGTATGTGTGTGGATCCCGACTGGATGCCTTATGATTTTGTGACTGAACGCAACGAGTATATCGGCATCAACGCCGATTTCCAGAAAGTTTTTGCGGAACGGATAGGCAAGGAAATTCGCTTGATCGAAACGGTCGACTGGAAACAGTCGCTTGACTATGCGAAACAAAGACAATGCGAGATCCTGTCCAGTGCGACTCTTACTGAGCAACGCCAGGCGTTCCTGGCTTTTACCCGTCCTTTCAATGTTTACCCGATCGTGATCGCTACGCGCAGCGATCAGTCGTTCATTACCGATGTTGGCGGCGTATTGCAAAAAACGTTTGTCACAGTTAAAGGTTTTGCGGCGCTCGATTTGCTGAAGCGAAAATATCCGCAAATGATCATTGTCGAAGCCAATGACGCCCGTACCGGCCTCGAATGGGTCGCCAGCGGCAAGGTGTTCGGTTACCTCGATACCGTCGCCACGATCGGCTATCAAAGCCAAAAACATGGTATTTTGAATATCAAAATTGCCGGGGTCACCGATGTGAATTATAAGATGTCGGTCGCTGTCAGAAATGACTACCCCTTATTGTTGAGCATCTTCGACAAGGCGGTTGCGTCGTTGACCGAGGCGGACAAATTGACGATTTTGAATAAGTGGATTTCAATTACCTACGAAAACAGGCGCGATTATCGATGGTTCGGGTATGGTCTATACGGTGTTGGCGCTTTGCTATTGCTGTTGGCTCTGCGGGAGTTTGTCGTCAGCCGGCATAAGATGAGATTACAGGCTCTGAACAAGGAGCTTGAGCTATTATCGAATACCGATATGTTGACCGGCATCGCCAACCGGCGGCTTTTGAACCACGCGTTCGCAAAAGAAATCGCCAGGGCTCGACGCTATCATTCGAGTTTTTCAGTGATCATGCTCGATATAGACTATTTCAAAACGATCAACGACAATTTTGGCCATCAAGCAGGCGATCATGTGTTGCAAATGTTGGCCGTCCTGCTTGACGAGACGGTCAGGGCCAATGATTTGGTTGGGCGCTGGGGTGGCGAGGAGTTTTTGCTCTTGTGTCCTGAAACCGATCTCAACGGGGCGTTGCAATTGGCCAATACAATCAGGCAAAAGATTCAGCAGTATGATTTCGGCCTACCGCTAATAGTCACCGTCAGCCTTGGCGTCGCGGAATACCACGAAAGCCAGTCATTGGAGGATTTGATCAAAATTGCCGATACGGCTCTCTACAATGCGAAAAAGGCGGGGCGCAATCAGGTAAAAGCAAATGGGGTTCAGTAATCGAGGCGGGCTATGAAAGCCGCTTTTTATTCTTTAAAGAAGATCGGCACAGTGTGAGCATTTGCCCCGCTTTGTCCAAACTCGCATCGAAAAGGCGCCTGCAAACACGATAGAATGGCACTTGTCTAGACCGGTGCGCTGAATCACCGCAAAGGGGGAGTCATGGTCAAATCTGGCACTATCTTTGTGCAAACGATTGGGTTGGAGCGATCGCCGCAAGTGACCCACATTCTTGCGGAAGCGTTTTCTCGTGATCCGGTCATCATCTGGTTGTCCAACGATACGAGTTATCCGCGGCACTTCTTCGAAAATTTTCTCCCGTTGCTGGCGCCATATCAGCGCATGTTCATGACCGAAAACGCGGAGGCGGCGGTGGGGTTGCCGTCCGGCATTGAAATGGCGATCCCGCTGCGCCTGACCTTGCGCGGGCTTCGGCGCTATGCGCTCGGGAGCGTGATGCGCCTGATGTCATTGCTCAGGGCGATGGATCAAAATCACCCCAAACAGCGGCATTATTATCTGTTCGCAATCGGCGTCAACCTCACCTCTCAAGGCCGGGGCAACGGTTCAGCCTTGCTGGGTCATGTCTTGCAGCAATGCGATCAGCAGGGCATGCCGGCTTATTTGGAAAATTCGAATCCACAAAACCTTGCCTTCTACGAACATCATGGCTTTCAGGTGATTCGCAGGCTCAACCTGTCCAGCACAGGGCCGGGCCTGTGGCCGATGTGGCGGGAGCCGGCGCTGACCAGACCGGAAACGCAATCCAGTATGACATATTGGCTTTGGCCGTGGACGTTCGGCAATGACTGCGTCTACAATAAGCACACCTTGGGTATTGTTTATTCATTGCCTGCATTTTTGCCCACCAAAAATCTCTTTCATGGACCAATCAATCCTCTTCGACCTGAAACTGATCAACCGCTACGACAAGGCCGGGCCGCGTTATACCTCTTATCCGACCGCGCTCGAACTGCACGAGGGCTTCAGCGATACCGATTACCGCTGGCATATCGCCAAATCGAATCGGGCAGGCGGGCCGCTGTCGCTATATTTTCATCTGCCATTTTGCGATACGGTTTGCTTTTATTGCGCCTGCAACAAGATCGTGACCAAGAATCGCCAGCATGCGGCGCCGTATCTGGACAATCTCTGCAAGGAGATCGCGATGCAGGGCTCGTTGTTCGACAGCAGTCGGGTCGTCAATCAACTGCATTGGGGAGGCGGTACGCCGACTTTTTTGAGCGATATGCAAATGCGGAGGCTGATGGACGTCACACGCGCGCATTTCAATTTGAAAAATGACGACAGCGGTGAATATTCGATCGAGGTCGATCCGCGCGAAACACACGACAACACGATCAAACTACTGCGCGAACTGGGCTTCAACCGGATCAGCCTGGGTGTGCAGGATTTCGACTCTGACGTGCAAACGGCGGTCAATCGACTGCAAAGCGAGGAGCAAACATTAAGCGTATTGGCGTCTGCGCGCGCGGAGGGCTTCCGCTCGACCAATATCGACCTAATCTACGGCCTGCCGCTGCAGACGGTCGAAACCTTCTCCAAAACGCTGGACAAGATTCTGGATGCAGAGCCAGACCGCTTGTCGGTATTCAATTACGCACATATGCCGGCCCGCTTCAAAACCCAGCGCCAGATCCATGAAGCCGATCTGCCGTCGCCGGATGTGAAGCTCGCGATCCTGCAAATGGTCGGCCTCAGGCTGACCCAGGCCGGCTATGTGTATATTGGCATGGACCATTTTGCGAAACCCGATGACGAACTCGCCATCGCACAACGCGAAGGGAAACTGTACCGGAATTTTCAGGGCTATTCGACGCATTCGGACTGCGATCTGGTCGGCCTTGGCATCACCTCGATCGGCCGGGTAGGGGATGCGTACATTCAGAATGTGAAAGATCTCGAAACCTATGATAGGCTGATTCATCATCAAAAATTGCCGGTATTCAAGGGCGTCGATCTCGATCAGGACGATAAATTGCGCCGCGCGGTGATCACGCAATTGATCTGCCATTTCGAGTTGAATTTTGCCGCGATCGAAAGCCAGTTTGCGATCGATTTTGCCGGCTATTTCGCGAACGAACTCGAAGCGTTGCAGCTTATGCAGGCCGACGGATTGCTGTCATTGTCGGACGAAGGCATTAGGGTGTCATCGGCCGGCCGCTTGTTGATCCGCAATATTTGTATGGTGTTCGATCGCTATCTGGCCCAAAAAAAACAGCAGCAATTTTCGAAAGTGATATGAAGCAAACGATGAACGAAGAACGGATCATAGAACTCGAAATCAAGGCCGCATATCAGGAAGATTTGTTGCAGGCGTTGAATCGGATCGTCAGCGATCAACAACAGCAAATCGATCGGCTCGAAGCAACCTGTCGTCTACTGAACGAGCGCATGCAAAATCTGCTGGCCGAAGCCGGTAACTCCGGCGAAACGGTTCATGAAATTCCACCGCATTATTGAGACTAAACCAGCCTACGGAAAGTCCTAATTTGACGCGCAAACTATGCGCAAGGGCTCCGTCAGGCTATCCGCGTCGTGTCCGAATTTTAAAGCGATTTTGCTGCACCATTCTAATGGCCGATGCGTAATAGTTTATTATTGCTTGACTTTTTTTTATGCGCTTGTTAAGAATGCAGGCGTTCCATTCGAAAAATATAACAATAAATCATCATAAAGGGGGAATGGCATGGAATCGAATAACGACAGCGTCCAAAGCGACTTGCTGGTCAAATTGAACCGATTGGAAGATCAAGTCTCGACGCTTACCATGCAACTGGAGTTGAACAAAGAAACCATTGCATTTTTGAAGACGACCTTGTCCGAGCGCGATTCCTATATCAGCGATCTCGAAATGAAACTGGCCTCGGCTCAAAAAGAACTCGAAAAATCGACGCTGGATAAAATTTACGAGTTGCGCTATCAAATAAAAAGCGGCATCGACGATAAAATGGTCAGGCCTGTATTAAGCGAAATCCGGCGCAATATCGATCTGTTGCAGGCTTTTGTCGAACAGACGCGGGAGGTGATCAAGCAGAAACAACAGTTATTGCGGGAAAATACTCAGACCACGGTCAACCTGATTCAACGTTGCCCTGATCAGGCCATACGCTATGTCGAAGGCAAAATCGTCGAGCCTGCACGATTCGCGATACATCATGTTGCCGAACAGACCGCGATCCGCTACACGGCTCTTGTGCAACGATTGGAAGAGGAAGTGCTGAAACCGGGCGTGCGCAATTACCACAGCTTTGCGCATCTCGCGAAAGAATTGCCATCGGATGTTTCGGTATTGTTTCAGATGCGAGTCGTCGAACCCTGGCTGGCTTTCATCCAGGAGATGCCCCGCGCGACGGACGATTTAACAGGCGCGTCGAGGGCGCGGTTGAAGCAAGTGATCGGTTATAACCGCAAGCTGATCCGGCAATTCATCGAGTTTTTGTCGAATGAAATCAAGAAGTCGTCGTTCTGGGACGGCAAAAACCGAATCGCGTCGGCTTGAGGATTTAATTTAAGGCCCTCATTGTATCCGTCACGTTGCCGAACTGACGGTAACGCGACTGCGGATGCAACTCAACTCAGCGTTTCGGAATCTTGTTCGCCATATTCGGTGATTTGATCCAGACGCGTCACGATCTCGCTGGAAGACAGTTCCAGCGCGGATTTATAGCTCGCGCAGGACTTGTCTTTTTCGTTGAGTTCGAAATATAAATCGCCCAACAGTTGATAGGCCTGTACGGTTGGTTCGGCGGCAAGACTTTCGGTCAGATAATTTTCAGCTTTTTCACGCTCGCCAAGGTGCAGGCATAGCTTGCCGAGCAGCGATAACAGCACCGCATTGCCGGGTCCTGCGATCAGCCATTGTTCGGCCGTCGCCAGTTGTTTGGCCGCATCATTCGATTGTACGCTGCCATATAAAACCAGCAACGTATCGTCCAGATTGACCGACAACATATGCGCGAGTTCGTTTTCAATCGTATTGGCGGCTCCGGCTTCGATCATCGCGGCAAAGTAAATCGCCGCCATGCCGTGCATTTTCTTGATGTGGGCCGGCGTTTCGGACCAGAGCAGGGCGATTTGATTCGCATCGCCAAGCTCGGCGGCCTGTTTCAGCAATCGGCTGAAGGTTTCTGTTTCGAGCAGCTTGACTTCGGTTTCCATCAACACTTTGTTATGATGAAGAGAAGGCAGCAGTTTCCGGATCGCCTCCCAATCGCCGACGTGCTGATAGGTTTGATGCAGCAATTTCAAAACGCTGGCATGGGTCGGGTTGATCGATTGCAGTTTGGTCAGCGTTTCGAGCGCCTGATCGAACTGATTGCCGGAAAGATGCAGTTCGGCCTGGGTCAAACCGATCGCAATATTCGAGCCTGGGGCCTGATCGGCGGCTTTTTGCAGATATTCGTCGCGCTTGTCGAAAGCGCCGCGCGACTGTGCCGCGCGAGCGGCGGTCAGATAATGGATCAATGGCGCGCCGCTGTGCGAGGCATGCTTGATCAGGATTTTTTCGGCCTGTTCCCAATTGCCTTCGGCCGAATCCACCAGACCCGCGATCAAAGCTTCCTGGGAGCGGTTGAACTTGATGTGGGTGCCGCGCTTTTTGAGTTGCCCCGGCAACCGGAATAGCCAGCCGAGGAAGCGGAAAAAAACGTACAGCAGGAAAAAGGCAAGAATTAGCGCGACTGTGAATGCGGCGAGCGTCGTCTCGATCGACCAGTGACCGATGCCGACCAGCACATAGCCGGAAGTTTCCATACTCTTGAAGCCATAATACACCCCGAATGCGGCGGCAAGCGTTATGAATAGCGGCCCCAGGAAATAAAGGATCTTTTTCATTTTTTAGTCGGTTCGGATTGGACGGGTGCGGCCGGCGCGGGCGGTGGCGTGACCGCCGTTGGGGCTTCTGTAAGTGGTTTCGGTTCAGGCGCTTTTGGCTTTTCGATCGGCGTCGACTGTAGGGCTTTGTCGGTTTCGATGCGTAATTTGGTGATGTCTCTGAGCAGTTTAAGGGATGTACTGATATCCGGGAAATGGCTGCGAATATTGATCGCCAAAAAGCGGTCAAGCTCGGCGATGAATTTGCGTGTTTCCGGATTCGGCGTGAAATTCAGCTCAGTCCATTTCTTTGCGTCCTGCAGGCCGGCATGGTACAACGCTTCGTTTTGTTGGACCAGCGCAATTTTGACCGTTTCTAGCTTCGCGCGTAATTGTTCGCGGATAAACTGTGCTTCTTCCGGCGTCAGGGTTTCCTTGATCGGCTGGTCGGTATGCCGGATCGTGACGACGCCGTGCAGACTTTCAATCGCCGAGTCGAGCAGTTTGTGGGCGGGCTCGCTGCTGTCGGCGTGGCTATGGATTTCGGTCGAAGGCGTCAGCGTTTTACCGGCATAGGGCAGCAGCAAGGTCAGTTTTTCCGACGCATCCTGAAGACTTTGCAAGGTGGCGTGTAATCCGACAATATCGGCCGCCGCAACGTTTTTGAGCGCGGCGATCTCTTTTGCGATTTCCTCGCGCACCTTGAATACGGCGGCGTCGCCGCTTTCCCGGAGGCGTTGATCGGCCGCTTCGAGCGCTTCGCGCGCGGTATTCACATCGCCGACCAATTGCAGTCGTTCATTGGCCGCGCCGAGTAAATATTCGGCGTCCGCGATCAGCCAGTCGCCGCGGGTTTTGCCCAATTGCCGCTGCAGGCGAGTGATTTCCTCGGTCAAATCCTTGCGGGTGCTGTCCAATTTCTCGCTGTGCTGCTTCGAGATTTCGTCCAGCCTTTTGGTGAAGTGATCATCTTTATTTGCCATCGTCGATTCGAGCGTCGACAATTGTTCCTGGATTGCGGTAAGTTGGGCCTGGTAATCGGCAATTTTCTTAGCCATCTCGCCTTTGACTTCGCCGCCCAGATTGGACTGGCGGTCCCTGAGCTGCATCAGGAAATAATAGCCCGCGCCGGCAACGGCGAAAATGATCAGGATGATAATCACGCCAAACCATAATCCGCTCCGGGATCTCCGCGCTTTTTTTAAAATTTCCGCATTCCCTTCTGTTAGTTCATTCAATTCGGCCACTTTTTTCACCTGTTGCCCAAGTTATTATTTTTTCGAGAATTGCTGTATCCGAAGGGTTATCCGTTACAAAAATTCGTTTAAACCCGCAGTTTTCCGCGATCTGCCGGATGCGGTCGCTGACGACCACAAGCGGGATAGCCAATGCCAGATTTCGGTCTTTTTCACCCAGCATGATCAATAAATTTTGTATTGCTTCGCCGCTGGTCGCGGTAATCAGATCAAGCCGGTTTCGTCTGAGCAAATCAAGCACCGGTGCCGGGTCGGCGGACGGAATCACTCTTTTATAGACGTCCAGATAGTCGACATCCGCACCGCGATTCTTGAGCTCCTGTCCGAGCGTTTCAAGGCCGCCCGCGCCGCGCACGATCAGGATTCGTTGTCCCGAAACGTGCAGCATCGGCGATGACGCCAACAATGCCCGGCTATCCGAGCCGCGGTCGGGTAATAGGTCGACCGTCAATCCGGCGGCGGCAAGGGCCCTCGCGGTTGCCTGGCCGATCGCGGCAATTCGCGCGTTGCCAAATTGATCTATTTTGCCATCATTCGCGTGCAGTGCAAAATTTACTGCATTTGCGCTAATAAAAACAACCCATTGGAAGCGAGACAGGTTCGTCAGCGTTGCGGTTATCCGATCGCAGTCGTTTGCGGCAACGATGTCGAGGGTTGGAAATTCGACCGCAACGGCCTGCTGCTGCTTGATCAGCCGACACAGATTGTCTGCCTGGCGTTGGGGGCGAGTGACCAGTATGTGCGCGCCGTTCAGCGAACTCATTTCTGATACAGCTCCGTCAGAATTTGATCAGCGCCTTGCGCGAGCAGGTCCTCGGCGATTTTTTTACCCAGGTTTTCTGCCTGATCCAATGCATCCCAGTTTTCGCTGCGGTAAGTCAACGAGCCGTCCGGCGCGCCGACCAGACCGCGCATGAACAGGCGTTCGCCGTGTTTTTCGGCGAATCCGGCTATCGGCACCTGGCAGCCTCCTTGCAGACGGGCGTTCATAGCGCGTTCGGCTCTGACGCAGAGCGCGGTGTCGGCATCGTGCAAGGCGCTAAGCAAAGCATTGATTTCATTGTCGTCACTGCGGCATTCGATGCCGATTGCGCCCTGGCCGATTGCCGGCAGGCTGAGGCTGGGGTCGAGGCATTCCTTGATCCGGTCTGCCATTCCCAAGCGAATCAGGCCGGCCGAGGCCAGGATGATGGCGTCAAAGTCGCCGGCATCGAGCTTGGCGAGCCGGGTGTTTACGTTACCTCGGAGCTGCAGGATTTCGGCATCGGGAAAGCGCTGTTTTATCTGGCATTGCCGGCGCAGGCTAGAGGTACCGATTCTGGCGTTTGCCGGCAAATCGTCGAGACGGCTGAAACGGTTCGATACAAAGGCGTCGGTCGGGTCTTCGCGTTTTAGAATGGCCGCCAAATGCAGCCCTTCCGGAAATTCAACCGGCACATCCTTCATCGAATGCACTGCGATGTCGGCTTCGCCTTCGAGCATGCCTTGCTCGAGTTCCTTCACGAATAAGCCCTTGCCGCCGACCTTGGCGAGAGGCGCATCCAGAATCCTGTCGCCTTTGGTGGTCATTTGCACCAGTTCGGTTTTGATGTCAGGAAAGAATTGTTCCAGCAGTGTAGCGACATGATTAGCCTGCCACAGCGCCAGCGGGCTTTTGCGTGTTGCGATTCGTATCGGTTTCATGATTGTGGGAAAGCTTTGTATATTATGCAAGGTTTGAAACGAAGCGAATGTTTATTGGCTCAGTTCCGCAAGCAGCTTCGTGTAAATACCGCCGAAACTACCGTTGCTCATCAGCACGAAATGGCCGCCCATGCGCGCTTCGTGCTTCAGTTTGTCGATGATTTGCTCGAGGGTCTCGCAAATTTCGATATTTGCCTCATATTGTTTGAGCTGGCTCAAGTCCCAGCGCAGTTCTTTAGGTTGATAGATGATCGCCTGATCAGCCTGGTTCAATGATTTGGCCAAGGTTTCGGTATGCACGCCGAGCCGCATTGTGTTCGAGCGCGGTTCGATGATCGCGATGATGCGTTCGGAGCCGACTTGCTTGCGCAGGCCGTCCAAGGTCGTGGCGATCGCGGTCGGATGATGTGCGAAATCGTCGTAAATCGTCACGCTGTTCAGTTTCGCGAGCACTTCCATGCGCCGTTTGACGTTCCGGAATTGAGTCAGCGCGGCGATCGCGTCCTTGGGCAGGATGCCGACATGGTGCGCGGCGGCAATCGCGGCCAGCGCGTTCGAGACATTGTGTTCGCCGGTCAGCGCCCAATCGACTTCGCCTTGCACGATGTCATTGTGGGTCACCGAGAAGCGACTGCCGTCGGCCTTGTGCAATTCCGCGTTCCATGCCGATGCGCCGTTGATCGAGGTTTCTGCAACGGGTGTCCAACAACCCATGTTCAGCACATCGCGGATATTGTGCTCATTTTCGGGAGTGATAATTAATCCCTGGCCCGGAATGGTTCTAACCAGATGATGAAATTGTTTCTTGATGGCGTCGAGATCCGGAAAAATATCGGCATGATCATATTCCAAATTGTTCAAAATCGCAGTGCGCGGCCGGTAATGCACGAATTTCGAACGCTTGTCGAAAAACGCCGAATCGTATTCGTCGGCTTCGACCACAAAAAAAGACGACCCGCCGAGACGTGCCGACACGTCGAAATTGAGCGGAATGCCGCCGATCAGGAAACCGGGTTTGAAGTCCTGATGTTCGAGTATCCAGCTCAACATGCTGGATGTGGTCGTTTTGCCGTGCGTGCCGGCGACGCCGAGCACCCAGCGGTCCTGCAGCACATGTTTCGCGAGCCACTCGGGACCGGAAACATAATTCAGGCCTTGATTCAGCACCGCCTCGACTTCCGGATTGCCGCGCGAGAGGGCATTGCCGATGATGACCAGGTCCGGTTTCGGGTCGAGATTTTCGCCCCGGTAGCCTTCCATCAAGACGATGCCCTGGGATTCGAGTTGCGTGCTCATCGGTGGATACACGTTTTGGTCGGAACCGGTGACCTGATGGCCCATTTGCCGAGCGATCACCGCCAGTCCGCCCATGAAAGTGCCGCAAATGCCGAGTATGTGAATGTGCAAGGTTATTTCCTGATCTCTGTTTTGCCGAGGGGTTAAGACTGCTTATGATACTGTAGAGAGGGTGGATTGGTAAAACCGCGCTGACTTCTTTGTCGTCCGAATGCTTGCGTTAGCGGTCAAGTTAAGATGAAATAACCACAATTCCCTATCGAAACCGACTTGCCGGCGATAATTCCAATGATAATCCGAACATGAGCGAAAAAAATAAAATTCTTGTTGAAGCGACTCCGCATTATATCGAGGCGCAATCCGTGCCGGCGGAAGGACGCTATGTGTTTGCCTATACGATTACGATCACGAATGTCGGGTCGGCGCCTGCCAAGCTGATGACCCGGCATTGGCTGATTACCGACGCGAACGGCAAGATCCAGGAAGTCCGCGGCGACGGCGTGATCGGCGAGCAGCCGTATCTGAAACCGGGCGAGTCGTTCCGCTATACCAGCGGCGCGATGATCGAAACGCCAGTCGGCACGATGCAAGGCGAATACACGATGCGTACAGACGAGGGGGATCAATTCAATGCGATGATTCCGCGTTTTACCTTGTCGATTCCGCGAACCTTGCATTAAGTAAGCCGATGGCGATCTATGCAATCGGCGATGTGCAAGGCTGTTACGACGACCTGTTGAAACTGCTCGATGCGATCGTATTCGATCCGGAAACAGACCTGCTATGGTTTGCGGGAGATCTGGTCAACCGCGGACCGAAATCGCTGGACGTGCTGCGTTTCGTGAAAGGACTCGGGAATGCGGCGGTAACCGTGCTCGGCAATCATGATCTGCATTTGCTCGCGGCGTATGCCTCGGGCATCGTGCATAAAAAGGATACTTTTCAGGCTGTGCTGGATGCGCCGGATGGGGATGAACTGATCGATTGGCTCAGGTTTCGTCCGTTGTTTCATACGAACAATGAGTTCTGCCTTCTGCATGCGGGTCTGCCGCCGCAATGGGATCTGGAGGAGGCAGGCGCGATGGCGGAACTGGCCGAACGGGCCTTGCAGAGCGGAGATTATCGGCAGTTTTTGGGGCAGATGTACGGCAATCAGCCGGATCTCTGGTCAGGCGATTTGGAAGGCGTGCCGCTGTTGCGCTTCATCATCAATTGCTTCACGCGGATGCGATATCTGGATGCGGACGGACGCCTCGATTTCGCCCATGACGGTCCGCCCGGCTCGCAGCCTCCGCACTTGCTGCCGTGGTTTGCCGCGCCACAGCGCAAGAATGCCGATTTACGGATTGTTTTTGGGCATTGGTCGCAGCTTGGCTATTATGAAGGCCACAATTGCTATGCGATCGATACCGGTTGCCTGTGGGGAGGTCAATTGACCGCGCTACGCCTAGGCGATCCTGTCGAAAGAACCAGCATTATATGCCCCGGCTACCGGCGTCCCGGTAAGGCTTATTCAGATGCGGCGGGCGTGATTTGAGAGTGCGCGGTATGTGATCCGGCAGCCGTCAATTCGCTGATCGGCCAGCGCGGTTTGGCCATGATAGCAAGCGGTTCTTGTTGTCCGGCTAATAAGCGCTGACAGCCGGCATAGGCGATCATCGCGCCGTTGTCGGTGCAGAATTCTGGCCTTGGAAAATAGATTGCCGCTTTCTCCCCGGCGGCCATCGCGCGAAGCGAGGAGCGAATTTGGGTGTTGGCGCTGACGCCGCCGGCGACCACTAGTGTTTTAAGTCCGGTTTGTTGCAATGCGCGCCGGCATTTAATCGTAAGGGTGTCGGCCACGGCTTGCTGAAAAGCAAGAGCGATGTCGGCCTTGTTTTGTTCGCTGCGTTCACTCGCCTGTAAGGTATTCAGGGCAAAGGTTTTGAGGCCGCTAAAGCTGAAATCCAGTCCGGGGCGGTCGGTCATCGGACGTGGAAAGTTAAAATGGGCGTGGCCGCATTCGGCCAGGGCGGACAACTTGGGGCCGCCGGGGTAGCTCAAGCCGAGCATCTTGGCGGTCTTGTCGAATGCCTCGCCGGCCGCGTCATCGAGCGATTCGCCCAGAATTCGGTAGCGTCCTATGTCTTCGACTTCTACCAATTGCGTATGGCCGCCGGAAATGAGCAATGCGACGAAAGGAAACTTGGGCGGTTCCGGTTCCAACATCGGTGCGAGCAAATGGCCTTCCATGTGATGCACCGCGACCGCCGGAATCCGCCAGGCCCAGGCCAAGCCGCGCGCGGTCGCGGCGCCGACCAAGAGCGCTCCGATTAGGCCTGGGCCCGCGGTATAAGCGATGCCGTCGATGTCGTTTTGAGTCAATCCGCTGTCCCTGATCGCCTGCCGGATCATCGGGGCCAGTTTCCGGATGTGATCGCGCGAGGCAAGCTCCGGCACCACGCCGCCGTAGTCGCGGTGCAGGTCGATCTGGCTGTGCAAGAGATCGGATAACAGGCCGCGTTCGGAATCATAAAGTGCGACGCCGGTCTCATCGCAGGAGGTTTCTATGCCTAAAACGATCATCGAGTTTTGAAAATTGATCAAAAGAAAGGTATAATTAGGAGTTTACTAGAGCGGGTGTGCTAACGCCCATGTTTTTTAAATATTAACACAACTGGAAATTTGGAAACGTATAATGCCGTCAGTCAAAATTAAAGAAAACGAACCTTTCGATATCGCCATTCGCCGCTTTAAACGCGCTTGTGAAAAAGCCGGTGTATTGGCCGAAGTCCGTCGCCGCGAGTTTTATGAAAAACCGACCACGGAACGTAAACGCAAAGGTGCTGCGGCTGTCAAACGTCACCTGAAAAAACTGGCGCGCGAGCGTTATGCGTTGAAAAATCTGCGCCGCGGCCGTCCTGCCCTTTAATTTTGGTTCGGATGATGGATTTATTGACGGATCGAATCAAGGAAGAAATGAAAGCCGCCATGAAAGGCGGCGACAAATTCAAGCTAGGCGTGATCCGTTTGATTCTTGCCGCGGTCAAGCAGGTTGAAGTTGATGAGCGCATTACGCTCGATAACGACCGGACCATTCAGGTGCTGGACAAGATGTTGAAGCAGCGGCGCGAATCGATCAAGCAATATTCCGATGCCGGTCGCAACGACCTGGCGGATGCGGAAGGGGCGGAAATCAAAATCATTCAGGAATTCCTGCCTGCGGCGCTGAGCGATGCCGAGGTCGACGGCTTGGTTCAGGAAGCAATCGCAAAGTCCGGCGCTGCATCGGTCAAGGATATGGGCAAGGTAATGGCTCTATTGAAGTCGAAAATGCAGGGGCGCGCCGATATGGCGGTGGTCAGCCAAAAAATCAAGGCTGGTTTGGGAGGCTAATCCTCTCGTTCAACGCTTTTTAATTTATGTCCGAGGGACACATACCTCGTCAGTTCATTGATGACCTACTGGTGCGGGTTGATATCGTCGATCTTATCGATGCGCACCTTCCTCTCAAAAAAACAGGGGCGAATTTTGTCGCCCGTTGTCCCTTTCATACTGAAAAGACACCGAGTTTTTCGGTCAATCGTGACAAACAGTTTTATTACTGCTTCGGTTGCGGCGCCAGCGGCAACGCAATTACTTTTCTGATGGAATTCAATCGGCTCGACTTTGTCGAAGCGGTTGAAGATTTGGCCGCCTTTGTCGGCGTGGATATACCGCGGGAGTCGGTTTCAGAGCGAAGTTCGCCGCAAAAAAAAGACGATCTGAATACTCTTTACCAACTGATGGAGAAGGTGACTGCGTTTTTCACCGAGCAATTGCACGCAAAAGAAGGCGCCGTTGCGCGCGATTATTTGCGTGCTCGCGGCGTTGGCGAGCAGGTGATGCGCGATTATCGGCTGGGTTATGCGCCCGATGCGTGGCAAGCCTTGTCCGGGCAATTTAACAAACAGGCATTGCTCGATACGGGGTTGTCGATCAAGAATGAAACGGGGCATGTATATGACCGGTTCCGCGGCCGGATCATGTTTCCGATTCGCGACAAGCGCGGCCGAATTGTCGGTTTCGGCGGGCGAGTGCTGGACGATTCTACACCGAAATATTTGAATTCTCCGGAAACGCCCCTATTTCATAAAGGCCGGGAAGTTTACGGACTTTATGAATTGCTGAAAAAAAACAGCAAACCGGCGCGGATATTGTTTGTCGAAGGTTACATGGATGTGATTGCGTTGGCCGAATTCGGCATCGATAATGCCGTAGCCGCTTTGGGTACCGCGGCCTCGCAGGCGCATGTCGAGTTATTGTTCCGTTTTTCGGCGGAACTGGTATTTTGCTTTGACGGCGACAGGGCGGGAAGGGAAGCGGCCTGGCGGGCGATGGATGCGGTATTTCCTTGTCTTCGCGATGGGCGGCAGGTGCGCATCATGCTGTTGCCGCAGGATGAGGATCCCGATTCGCTGGTGCGCAAGGAGGGTGTTGAACGGTTTGGGGCGCGGATGCGGGAAGCCGATGTCTTGTCCGATTATTTTTTTGCAGAGGCCTCTAAAGACTTACAGCTGACCAGTATCGAGGCACGCGCGCAGCTGTTCGGCAAGGTTAGGCCCTATCTCGAAAAGTTGCCCGCGGGCATTTTTCGGGACATGATGCTTGCCAGGCTCAAGACCTTGTCCGAGGCGAGTCATCTGGATGTTTTGCAGAATGAGTCTACAATTAGTCGAAGTATCATCAGTCCGCGTGCCAAGGGCAGAATAACTTCCGCGAGGATGGCGATTGCATTATTGGTGCAAAATCCTGAATTGGCAATGTGCCCTGAATTGCAGGAAATCGACTGGAATACGCTGACATTTCCTGGTGTCGAATTGTTTAGGCATATCGTACAGACCCTATTGGCGCTAAAGCCCGCCAATTCCGCAGTGTTGCTCGAATCTTACCGCGACTCGGCCGATGAAAAGTCGGTCAAGGCGCTGGCGTTTTTGGATTTACAAGTTTCTGACGAGGATGTGGAAACGGTTTTCTGTGACGCTCTTGTTAAATTACGTATACAGTCTGCGGAAAACGAGTTGGAGCGGCTTTTGTCCAAAAAAGTGTTGACTCCCGATGAAAAAGAATCTCTGCGAAGGCTATATGCCATTATATCTGCTCTCAAAAAGTAGATGCCAAGCTATAAGTTTATATAGTAGAATCACGAGTTACGTGTGGTTCTGCTGAATTGCATATCCGGTGAGTGAATAATGAATCAAGAACAGCAACAGTCTCAGATTAAACAATTGATTGCCAAAGGCAAAATTCAGGGCTTCCTGACTTATGCCGAGATTAATGACCACTTGCCGAGTGATATTGTCGATCCTGAACAAATTGATGATTTCATCGGCATGATCAATGATATGGGTATCCAGGTCTATGAGGTTGCGCCTGACGAAGACTCATTGATTACCGATGCGGCTGCTGTCACCTCTGATGACGAAGATGCTGAAGAGGTCGCTGCGCTCGCGTCGGTCGACAGCGAATTTGGGCGGACGACCGACCCCGTGCGCATGTATATGCGCGAAATGGGCTCGGTCGAACTGTTGACGCGCGCGGACGAATTGAAAATTGCGAAGCGAATCGAAGAAGGCCAGCAGCAATTGGTTAAGGCTTTGGCGCGGTCCTGTGTCGTAGTTGATGACTTTCTGCAATCCTATGATTCGATTTCGTTTGAAGAGGGCGGCATTCGCTTGAACGATCTGATCACCGGTTTCGCCGACTACAGCGAGGCCGACGATTTGGCCGTGGTACAGGCCGGAGCGGATGACGTCGAAGAAGCCGGCGCCGCCGACGAAGAATTAAAAGGCCTGAATCTCGAAGAAGTCAACGAAAAGGTTGATAAGCTCAGAGTACAATTGCAGGTCGCCACAGACGCCTGCAAAAAGTATGGCTATGCGAGCGCGGAAACCGAAAAGGCGTTCGCTGTGTTGGCAGACTTGTTCATGGAATTCAAATGGACGCCGCAATATCTGAAAAAAATGTCGGGCATCATTCCCGACGGTGTTGCAAGCGTCCGTGACCAGGAAAGGATAATTCTGGAAATCTGCACGAAACATGCAAAAATGCCGCGTCCGGAATTTATCGCTCTGTTTACCGAAGACGAAAGTAATCCGGCTTGGCTGAACCGCAGCTTGGTGGACGGGAGCAAATACGCCGAGGCCTTGAAGCCTTATGAAAAAGACCTGCGCAAGGCGATCAAAACCCTGGGTGAGATCGAGGCGAAATTCGGATTGACGATCAACGGCCTGAAAGACATCAACCGGCGCATGTCGATCGGCGAGGCCAAATCGCGGCGTGCAAAGAAAGAAATGATTGAGGCGAATCTGCGTCTGGTTATTTCGATTGCAAAAAAATACACGAACCGCGGCCTGCAATTTCTCGATCTGATTCAGGAGGGCAATATCGGGCTGATGAAGGCGGTCGATAAATTCGAATACCGTCGCGGTTACAAGTTTTCGACCTATGCGACCTGGTGGATTCGTCAGGCGATTACCCGCTCGATCGCGGATCAGGCGCGGACAATCCGGATTCCGGTGCATATGATCGAAACGATCAACAAGCTGAACCGCATTTCACGGCAGATTTTGCAAGAACTGGGACGCGAGGCGACACCGGAAGAATTGGCTGTGCGGATGGAAATGCCGGAAGACAAAGTGCGCAAGGTATTGAAAATCGCGAAGGAGCCGATTTCGATGGAAACGCCGATCGGAGACGACGAGGATTCGCACCTGGGCGATTTTATCGAAGATTCAAGGGTGCTATCGCCGGTAGAATCTGCTACAATTGCGGGCTTACGTGAATCAACGCAAAATGTGCTGGCGGGGTTGACTGCGCGCGAAGCGAAGGTGCTCAGGATGCGCTTCGGTATCAATATGAATACCGATCATACGCTGGAAGAAGTCGGCAAGCAGTTTGATGTGACACGCGAAAGAATACGCCAGATCGAAGCCAAGGCGCTTAGAAAGTTGCGGCATCCGTCGAGATCTGAGCAGTTACGCTGTTTTCTGGACGGCGACTAAAGACCAGGCAAGGGCCCTTAGCTCAGTTGGTTAGAGCGTCCGACTCATAATCGGCAGGTCGTAGGTTCAAGTCCTACAGGGCCCACCAAATCATTAAAAAGGCTGCCTTGCAGCCTTTTTGCGTATCAGGCTTTATATCATTTTTTAATAGGCACTTCTATGAGCAACAATTTCATTTTTACCTCGGAATCGGTTTCGGAAGGGCATCCGGACAAGGTCGCGGATCAAATTTCCGATGCGGTATTGGATGCGCTGTTGGCGCAGGATCCCAGATCACGCGTCGCCTGCGAGACGATGGTAAAAACCGGCATGGTGATCATCGCCGGCGAGATCACGACCAATGCTTGGGTCGATCTGGAAGAACTGGTGCGCAAGACCGTTTGCGATATCGGCTATGATCACGGCGACATCGGTTTCGACGGTCATAGCTGCGCCGTCCTGAACGCGATCGGCAAGCAGTCGTCGGACATCGCGATGGGTGTCGATGAAGCCCAAAACCATGAACAGGGCGCCGGCGACCAAGGTCTAATGTTCGGCTATGCGTCGAACGAAACCGACGTGCTGATGCCGGCGCCGATCCAGTATTCGCATCTGTTGGTCAAGCGCCAGGCCGAAGTGCGCAAGAACAAGACCTTGCCTTGGCTGCGTCCGGACGCGAAAAGCCAGATCACTTTCCGCTATGAAAACCACAAACCGGTAGCGATCGACGCGGTCGTTTTATCGACCCAGCATTCGCCGGAAATCAGCAACAAAGCCTTGCATGAAGCGGTGATGGACGAAATCATCCTGCCAGTGCTGCCGAAGGAATGGATCCATAAGGACACCAAATTTTTCATCAACCCGACCGGCCAATTCGTGATCGGCGGCCCGGTCGGCGACTGCGGTCTGACCGGACGCAAGATCATCGTCGACAGCTACGGCGGCATGGCGCGTCACGGCGGCGGCGCGTTTTCCGGCAAGGACCCTTCCAAGGTCGACCGTTCGGCGGCCTACATGGCGCGCTATGTTGCGAAAAACATCGTCGCGGCGGGGCTCGCGGAGCGCTGCGAGATTCAGGTGTCTTATGCGATCGGCGTGGCCGAGCCGACTTCAATCACGATCGAAACCTTCGGCACCGGCAAGATCAGCGAAGACCGCCTGGTGGAAATAGTCCGCTCGATTTTCGATCTGAGACCGAAAGGCCTGATTGCGATGCTGGATCTGTTGCAGCCGATCTATCAGCCGACCGCGGCTTACGGCCATTTCGGACGCACAGAAGATACCTTTACCTGGGAAAGAACCGACAAGATCGAGGCTTTGCTCGATGCGGCCGGAATTTAACAACAGCACAGGAACGGAGCGAAAAAATGAGTCAAGATTACAAAGTCGCCGATATCGGACTCGCTGACTGGGGCCGCAAGGAAATTAATATCGCCGAAACCGAAATGCCGGGCCTGATGGCTCTGCGCACCGAGTACGGCGCCGAGCAGCCGCTGAAGGGCGCGCGTATCGCCGGTTGTCTGCACATGACGATTCAAACCGCGGTACTGATCGAAACGCTGACCGCGCTAGGCGCCGAAGTGCGCTGGTCGTCCTGCAACATCTTTTCGACGCAGGATCATGCCGCTTCCGCGATCGCCGCGGCCGGCATCCCGGTATTTGCCTGGAAGGGCGAGAACGAAGCCGAATTTGACTGGTGCATCGAGCAGACGATCGAAGGCCCGAACGGCTGGCGCCCGAACATGATTCTCGACGACGGCGGCGACCTGACTTTGATGATGCATGAAAAATATCCCGAATTGATGGATGGCGTCAAAGGCTTGTCCGAGGAAACCACGACTGGCGTCTTGCGTCTGCACGAACGGGTCGCGAAAGGAACACTGAAAGTGCCTGCCTTCAACGTAAACGATTCGGTAACCAAGTCCAAGTTCGACAACCTGTATGGTTGCCGCGAATCCCTGGTTGACGGTATCAAGCGCGCGACAGACGTGATGGTTGCAGGCAAGATCGCAGTCGTCTGCGGTTACGGTGATGTCGGCAAAGGCTGCGCCCAGTCGCTGCGCGGTCTCGGCGCGACAGTCTGGATTACAGAAATCGACCCGATCTGCGCCTTGCAGGCCGCAATGGAAGGCTACCGCGTCGTCACGATGGAAGAGGCAGCGCCACACGCGAATATTTTCGTAACCGCGACCGGTAACGTGAATGTGGTCACACACGCGCACATGCTGGCGATGAAAAATCAGGCGATCGTCTGCAACATCGGCCATTTCGATTCCGAAATCGACATTGCCTCGCTGCGCCAATACACCTGGGAAAACATCAAGCCGCAAGTCGATCATGTGATCTTCCCGGATGGTAAACGCTTGATCGTGTTGGCCGAAGGCCGTCTGGTTAATCTCGGCTGCGCGACCGGCCATCCGAGCTTCGTGATGTCCAATTCGTTCTGCAACCAGGTATTGGCGCAGATCGAACTGTGGAAGCACGCAGAGCAGTATGAAAACAAGGTTTACGTGCTGCCGAAGAAACTGGATGAAAAAGTCGCGAGCCTGCATCTGGCGCAGATCGGCGTGCACCTGACCCGCTTGACCGAGGAACAGGCGCGCTACATCAATGTGCCGGTCGAAGGTCCGTACAAGGCCGAATATTACCGGTATTGATTTATCCTCACTCAACTGTAGGCTGGGTTGCCCTATGTTCGGTAACCCGTCTCGGCCTAGGCGCATCGAATGAAACCACGCTATACGCATCCGAAGGTATTAAGTTTTGAGTTTTACCCGCCGAAAACCGAAGAGGGCGCGGCAAGCCTGAAGGTCGTTCACGAAAAGCTCGCCCGGCTGAATCCCGGCTTTTTTTCGGTCACCTTCGGCGCTGGCGGTTCGACGCGCGAGAAGACCTTCGAGACGGTTGTCGAAATCCAGGCCAAGGGCATTGCGGCCGCGCCGCATCTGTCTTGCGTCGCTTCGACCAGGGACAATATTCGCACGATTCTGAATGATTATCAGGCCAAGGGCATCAGCAAGATCGTCGCGTTGAGAGGCGATTTGCCGTCCGGCATGTTGTCGGCCGGCGAGTTCCGCTATGCGAACGAACTGGTCGAGTTCATCCGCAAGGAAACCGGCGATACCTTCGAAATTCATGTCGCGGCCTACCCGGAAGTGCATCCGCAAGCGCTGAATGCCAATGTCGATTTCGTGAATTTCAAGCGTAAGGTCGATGCGGGGGCGAATGCCGCGATCACGCAATATTTTTACAACGCCGAAGCGTATTTTTATTTCCGCGACCGCTGCGAGCAAAACGGCATCGAGATTCCGATCGTGCCGGGCATCATGCCGATCACGCAGTATTCGCAGTTGTTCCGTTTCTCCGAAATGTGCGGGGCGGACATTCCGCGCTGGCTGCGCAAACGCCTCGAGTGTCTCGGCGACGACCGTGCCTCGATCCAGGCCTTCGGGCGGGATGTGGTGACCGAGTTGTGCCAGAAACTGCTCGAGCAGGACGCGCCAGGCTTGCATTTCTATACGATGAATCAGTCGGGGCCGACGCTCGCGATTCTCGAAAACCTGCAAATCTGGCCTCAGCAATAATCTGCCCCGCCCCGTGAGGAGCGGCGCGCCTGACTGGCCGAACCGTTGTCCAGCCCTATTTCATGGCGATGCGAATATCCCGACTCTATGTTTCCGAACCGTTAAACTGCGGACAGCACATCGAACTCGACGATGACAGCGCGCATTATGTCAGAACCGTCTTGCGGCTTGCGAAGGACGACAAGATCGTGCTGTTCGACGGCTCGGGCGCCGATTTCTTGTCGGTGCTGCTCGAAGTCAGCCGGAACCGGGTGGCGGTCGCGCTCGAACAACGGCAGCCGCGCGATGTCGAATCGCCGCTGACGATCTGTCTCGGGCTCGGCATGGCGCGCGGCGACCGGATGGACCTGTCGGTGCAGAAGGCCGTCGAACTCGGCGTGAATCAAATAACGCCGATCGAGACCGAGCGCTGTCTGGTGCAGTTGAAGGGCGACAAGCGCATCCAGCGTTTCACGCATTGGCAGCGCATCATCCAGCATGCGGCCGAGCAGAGCGGACGGAGTGTATTGCCCGAATTGTCGCCGATCACCCGGCTGCATCAATGGGTCGGCGAGCAGCAGGGGCTGAAACTGTTCCTGGACCCTTATGCGGAAGTCACACTGGCCGACTTGCAGCCGGAAAACATGGAGGTGACGTTGTTGACCGGCCCCGAAGGCGGCTTTGCCGATCATGAGCGGGAGGCCGCGAAGGCCGCCGGCTTCATTCCGGTAAGGCTTGGTGGCAGGATACTGCGTACCGAAACGGCTTCGCTGGCGGCTTTGTCCGCGGTGCAGATGCTGTGGGGGGATTTCCGCGGCGTTTCGAAAGGATGCTGAAGCGCATTGGCTATGCGCTCGTTCCACTGGCGGTATTGCTGGCTCTTTCGCTGCTGGCCTGTGTGCTAGGCTATTTTCTGATCCAGTTCGCCGGCGAGCGCTTTACTTTATCCAAAGTCATCTCGAAAACCACGTTGTTCTTTCTGGTGCTGAGCATTTTTCCGGCGATGCGCTGGCTCGGGATCAACCGGTCCGATTTGGGTTTTGCCTCCGGGAAAAAATTACTCAAGCAGATTCCTCTGGGATTCGCGCTCGGCTTGCTGACCTTGTTGCCGGTGCTGTGGGTCGAGTTTCAACTGGGCATCCGTAGCCTCGATCAGGCCAAGCACTGGACGGTCATGTTGCTCGCCGAGAAGGCGGCCCTGACCTTGCTGTTGGCGCTGCTGATAGCGTTGATCGAAGAGCCGCTATTTCGCGGCTTGCTGATCGCCTCCATGCGTAGAAAAATGCCGCTCTGTGCTGCGGTTCTAGTCAGCGCCCTTTATTACACCTCGCTGCATTTCCTGCACAGCCATTCACAGATTCCGAGCGCTCAGGTGGCCTGGTCGAGCGGCTTTATATTGCTCTTCGAAGCCTTCGGCAATCTTTTCAATCCGCTCAATTTTTCGGACTGGCTGTCCTTGCTGGTAGTCGGCATTTTTTTAGGCATCATCAGGACGCGCGCACCCCACAATCTGGGCTTGTGCATCGGCTGCCACACGGGCTGGGTCTGGCAGATCAAGATGAATAAATTCTTGTTCAGCGCCGATTTGAACTCGGCTTGCGGCTTTTTGGTCGGCCATTATGACGGCGTGATCGGCTGGCTGGTCGCCGGCTGGTTGTCACTCATCCTGCTCGCCTATTGGGCCTCTCGACGCCTGAGAGGCCTTTAGAAATCTTGCCTTCGCGATGCGGCACTCTGTTGCATGGTCGACGATCGGAGCCGGATAGCCGCAAACGCTGTGTTTTTTGTCCCAGCGGTGAAGCCTTTCGGCCGGAAATTCACGAAGTTCCGGCAGCCAGCGAGTGATATAGCGGCAGTCCGGATCAAATTTCTGCTGCTGGGTCCAGGGATTGAAGATCCTGAAATAAGGCTGGGCGTCGCAGCCGGTCGAAGCGGCCCACTGCCAGTTACCGTTATTCACGCAGGGATCGTAGTCGACCAGATGCCGCGTAAAATAACGCTCGCCCCAGCGCCAGTCGATATGCAGGTCCTTGACCAGAAACGAGGCGGCGATCATCCTGACCCGGTTATGCATGAAGCCGGTTTCGTTCAGTTCGCGCATGCCGGCATCGACGATCGGAAAACCGGTCCTGCCTTCGCACCAGGCCTCGAAACGGCCGCTATGATCATCCCATTCGACAGCTTCGAATTTCTCCACAAAAGCCCGCCCGAACACGAACGGAAAATAATAGGCGATATGGGTGAAAAAGTCGCGCCAATATAACTGGCGCAGTAATGGATGTTCGCCGCCCAATTGAGTCAAGATCGCATAATACGCTTCGCGCACCGAACAACAGCCGAATTTCAGATAGGCCGACAGTCGGCTGGTCGTGTCCAGTGCAGGGTAGTCGCGCGATTGTTGATAATCGGCGAGCCGGCCGAGTTGATTCAGTAAAGCCAGCGCATGACTGCGGCCGCCAGGCATCATGTTCTGCTCTTGCTGATCAGGTAAAACGCATTGTTCGAGGGGCACGCCGGTATCGAGATTCATAAAGTTCGATCCGGCCAAGGCGCACGGCAACTTGACCGGAATCTGCCGCGCCTTTTGATAAAAGGCGGTGAATACCTTGTAGGGCATGCCGTCGTTTTTGACGGCGTCTTCGGGTTCGTTCAGCAGCGCATCCGGCAGCACATGCAGGACGATGCCGAGTTCACGGCAAGTCTCTGCGATCTCGTCGTCGCGACGGCGGCTAAACGGCGTGTAGTCGCGGTTGATGAATACCGCATCAATCTTCTGTTTGGCGAACAGTTCCCGAATCACCCCACAGGGCCCGCCATGGAAAAAGGCGAGTTCGCCGCCGGCCGCCAGACATTGCTGCTGCAAGTCGGTGAGTGCTTGCAGCATGAAGCGCAGGCCCGGCAGACTCTGGTAAGGATGCGGCTCGATTTGCCGGGGATCGAAGATGAAACCGGGCAACACTCGTTCTGACAGCTGCAGCGCTGCGTTCAGGCCGCAATTGTCTTCGAGCCGAAGGTCGCGCCGGAAGATGAGCAGCGAAAGCCGGTGGCGGGGCATCGAACGGCTTGGCTATTCGATCGCGCCGGCTTGTTGCAGTGTCGTGCGCAAGGCCTCGACCCGCCGACGGTTCACGCCGAGGTCGCTGTAGCCGACACGCGAGGCCGAACGGATCTGGATCACGCCGGCGTCGGCGTCGAGGATCGCGTGTACATCATCGACGAAGCGGAAAATCAGGCTGGTCGCCTCCGCATGCAGCGCCGTGTCGCCTGCTTCGGTAATCACCGTGCGGCTTTGTTCGCTCAGCGCCTTTTTGAGCGCCGCGAAGGCATCCTCCGGTCTGCCCTTGATCTTGAACGGCGCGATAAAATGATCGTTGTCCGCCGCCTGGCTCGACACGCAGTTCGGGCGGTTCGGACACAGTGGCAGGGTGATTGCGGCTGCTTTCGCTTCGGTCGGCATGCTTAGCGTCATGATGATCAATCCTACGGAGAATAATAATTTGAGTGGCATAATGTTCATGCGTTATATTCGCTCGGACAAAGGAAGTGAGGAACTGTGTTGGTGCCGGCAAATCGCCTTTTCGAGCGGCTATGGTAGCGTAATCGGACAAAGAAATTCCATAGCGTATAATATCCCGAACACAATGTAACCGAACAATTCCCGTTTGCAACTTACCGGTATTCGCAATGAACAAAATCCCGATCGGCATCAGCAGTTGTCTGCTCGGCCAGGAAGTGCGTTTCGACGGCGGTCATAAGCGCGATTCGTACATCACCGGCACGCTCGGGCAGTATTTCGAGTTTCACCCGTTTTGTCCGGAAGTCGCGATCGGGCTCGGCGTGCCAAGGCCGATTTTGCATCTGGTCAAGGTTGACGGCGAGATCCGCTGCGTCGGCGTCAAGGACCCTGAGCGCGACGTGACCGAGCGCTTGCGAGATTATGCGGATCAGCTTAAAGACCGGTATGCCGAGTTATGCGGCTATATCCTGAAAAAAGGCTCGCCGAGCTGCGGCATGGAGCGCGTGAAGGTTTATACCGGGGTCCAGCCGCGGCCGGAAGGCGTCGGCATTTTCGCCGAGGCGATGATGCACTTGAATCCCTTGCTGCCGGTCGAGGAGGAGGGCAGGCTCGGCGATCCGGGGCTGCGCGAAAATTTCATTCAGCGCGTCTATGTCTATTACCGTTGGAAGAAGCTGGTCGTCGAGGGCATCAGCGCGCCAAGCCTGACCCGCTTCCATGCGCGCCACAAGCTGATCATCATGAGCCACGGCGATTACCGCGAACTCGGGCAAATGCTGGCCGACCTGAGCCAGGAGAACCTGGCCGAAGTCGCCGAACGCTATATCGCTCGTCTGATGAAAATGCTGAAGCATGTGCCGACCCGCAGTCAGCATGTGAATGTCTTGCAGCATATCCAGGGCTATCTGAAAAAGGAACTGAACGCGGACGACAAGTCCGAAATGGTCGAGGTGATCGAACGCTACCGGCGCGGCGAAATTCCGCTGATCGTGCCGCTGACCTTGCTGAAGCACCATTTCCGCAAAACCCCCGACCCTTACATCGAGGAGTCTTACTACATGTCGCCTTATCCGCAGGAATTGCGGTTGATTAACGAGTTATAACGATGGCTAACATTTTGATCGTAGGCTGTGGCGAAATCGGTTCAACGTTGGGTTATCAGCTGGCCGCGCAGGGGCATCGGGTAACCGGATTGAAACGGCATCCGCCGGCTGCCGACAAAGCGATACATTATATTGCTGGGGATATTGCCGACGCCGACACGCTGCAGGGTTTGGAAACCGGTTTCGACCAAGCGTTTTTCATCGTCTCGGCCGACGGTCGCAACGAGCAAATCTATCGCGAGGTCTACCAAACCGGCTTGAACAACGTGCTGGCGCGGTTTTCCGGCGTGCCGATGCTATTCGTTTCATCGACCAGCGTTTACGGACAGTCGCGCGGCGAATGGGTCGATGAAATGTCCGACGCTGAACCGGATGATCAAAACAGCCGACTGATTAGACAGGCAGAAAAGCAGGTGCTGGCGGCGAACCCAGACAATATCGTTGTGCGCTTCTCCGGCATTTACGGGCCGAGCCGCGGGCATTTGGTCAGATTGGCGGCGGCTAAGCCCGCGATACAAAAAACACCGCCTTACTACACGAATCGGATTCACCAGGACGATTGTGTCGGAGTCCTGGCGTTTCTTTTCACGCGACGTTTGGCCGGAGCGGCGCTGGATAGTTGTTATCTGGCCAGCGACGACGATCCCGCGCCGATGTGGGAGGTCGTCTCCTGGCTGGCCGAACGCCAGCATTGCCCTCCGCCTGTCATCAAACCAGTCGGCGACGATGTGCCGATGAACAAGCGCTGCGATAATTCACGCCTGAAAGCATTGGGTTACCGCTTTCTGTATGCGAGTTATAAAGAAAGTTATTGCTGGGTAGAGCGTGCGCAGGGTTTACCGCGCTGAACTTATGAGTCAGGGATCGTCTGTTTCCGAAACCGTGAATTCTATGCCGCCGATGAGTTTTGCAATCCGGTTATAAAGAAAACAGGCAAACAAAGAGAATAAATAACAGAACAGACCGCCCGCCAGTGGTAAAAATACGATGACAGAGATGATTCGTAGAATATTGAAGTCCGGCTGGTTCACTATTTCCGGTTTTGAGGCAAACATGCTGATGAACATCAGAGACGTAATAAATGCGGATGCCCCCGCATATACGAGCGCGATCACTTTACTCGTTTGATGAATAGATATGCGGGTGATTTGTTTCTTCATATCACTGATTTTGTCTTCCGATGGTCAATGTCGCAGTTTCGGTTTTTTATACGCCGATTACCCGCCGTTGGCAAGGCAGCGATAAGTGCTGTAATCGCGATTGATCGGAATCATTCTATAAATAATGTTTGGGGTGCATAGGGTGAAACGTTTTTTGAGAGTCGAATTAGCAAATGACCGTTGAAGTTTTTTGGGGCTTGGGAAGTCCTTATTCTTGGCGCGTATTACTGGCTCTGGAATTAAAACGGGTGCCGTATCAAAGTCGGAGCCTGCGTTTTCCAGAAAAAGATTTGAAATCGACGGACTTTCTGGCGATCAATCCGCGCGGACAATTGCCGGCGATTCGCGACGGCGCATTCACGCTTTACGAATCGATCGCGATCCTGAGCTATTTGGATGCCAAACAGCCGGAACGGCCCTTGTTCGGTAACAGTTCGGCGGAACGCGGCCTGATCTGGCGTCTGATCATGGAATGCGTCTATTATCTGGAACCACACATGACATCGTTTGCCGGCACGATATTTTCTGGGGAACTGCCGGAAAAGCGCCAGGAAGCGATCGAATCCAGGAAGAAGGTCGAGCAGGAACTGGCCCGCATCAATGAAGCTTTAAGCGTTGGCGATTATCTGTCCGGCAATAGCATTTCGGCGGCCGATGTCGCGTACTATCCGGTCATCCAATTGTTGCTGGTTTCCGCCAGGCGCGAAAATACCGAAGCGGTCAGCGGCGCGCTGCGCCATATCGACGTGCATTTTCCGGCATTGCATGCCTGGTGTCAGCGAATCGAGGCCTTGCCGGGATTTGCAAAAACGAATCCCCCGCATTGGCAAGCCTAAAATGTAGAGGTCATTTCGCGAAAAACATACCTAACATTGTTCCCACGCATTAAGGTAACGATTATAACTCCTCGTCTTATGGACAACGCCATTATTAATGGAACTTGTCATTCCGGCAAGACAGTAGTCGTGATGTCGGCAATCCCTGCCGACATCACGACTTAACTTAAAGGCATTGGCCTTATGAGAGAGGGGCGAATACTGACAAGGTCTCCTAACTTATGACTTGGTTGAAAACTTTGGTCAAGCTGTGGCGCTTGAAACCAGCCTTCAATCCGCAAAATCGTAAACCTTATACCGGTCAACCAAAGGCTTCAGCACTTCCTGAATCACCTTATGATGTTCCGGATGTTTCGAATAGTTCTCCAGTGCCTCCTTGCTCTCAAACGTTGCAGAAATTGCGATATCGAAGCTGTCATCGACCGACGGGCTTGGATGCTCGCGTTTGATGCCGGCAACCGGGCCAATATTGTAACTTAAAACGCCTGGCAGCTTGGACAGCCGCTTGCTGCCCTCGATATATTTCCGGCGCGCTTCCGGATCGCCGTGCTGTTTCAGCCAGATCACCACGAGGTGATGAACCTTGCCGTCGATCGTGGTCGAAGGCCGCTCGGCATGCGCGGCATTGCCAAGGCCCAAGGCGACTAACAGGATTACCAAGCGTTTTAAAGGGAGTGTTTTCATGATGTAACCTCTAGGGAATAAAAGCGGTTTTTATGACCGCCAAGTGTACCAGAAAATTCCGCGCGAGCGGCGTTTGCAGGATTTGCCGAAACGCAGAATTGCAGCATAAGCCCGGCGTGAGAAACTTTGCAAAAGCCGCTATGATAGCGACTTTGAATTACTGCCTGGATGTCTTTATGTCGAAACTCGCTCTGAAACTGATCGCCGAAAACAAAAAGGCGCGTTTGCCGTTTCTCGATCTCGGTAATTCCGGCTTGTCCGAAATGCCCACGGAATCGGCGAAATGGTTGGGCTTGAGGAATTGACGTTTGCGAGCGAACAGTTCTCTTTCGACGGTAAAAAACCGTATTCAAAATAACACCCAAAATACAGGACCCGGAAATACAATTGAACGTTTGGATTCGGCAAATTTCCGTCCCGGAGTTTTTCGGGCAAAAACGCCTCTTACAGCGTAAACGGGACGGCAAACTGAAAATTGAATGTCCGGCCAGTTACAAAGACATGGATATTTTATCTTCAAGCTTATGAAAAATCTTCCCCAAACCCTTTACAGTGCCGCCCAAGCCAGAGAGCTGGATCGGATCGCGATCGAGGTATTCGGCATTCCCGGCTATCAATTGATGTGCAGGGCTGGCGGCGCGATGTTTGACTGTATGGTTGAAAAATGGCCGGAGGCGCGGTCGTTGGTAGTATTTTGCGGCAGCGGCAATAATGCCGGCGATGGTTATGTGATCGCCCGGCTCGCGCAGGCAGCGGGAATTCGCACGCAGGTGATCAGTGTCGGCGAGCCCGAGAAATTGAAAGGTGATGCATTGACGGCTTTCCAGGATTATCGGCAAGCTGGCGGAACGATCACGCATTTCCAGGAAGGGAAGGCTATAGATGCCGATCTGCTTGTCGATGCGTTGCTCGGCACAGGTCTCGACCGGCCTGTGGCGGGGATTTATGCGGATTCGATTCGAGTGATCAATCAGGCCCAAATACCGGTCATTTCCGCCGATATTCCTTCCGGTCTGAATGCAGATACCGGCCATGTGATGGGCTCGGCAGTCAAGGCCGATTGTACGGTGACCTTTATCGGCTTGAAACAGGGGCTGTTTACCGGTCAAGCGGCCGATTATGTCGGCGAGATCGTTTATGATGCGTTGGCGGTGCCGGATGAGGTTTTCGGTTCGGTAAAATCAAGCGTTTTTCGCGTATTACAAAAACCTATGATGCCGCGCCGGCGCTGTGCGCATAAAGGCAACATGGGGCATGTGTTGATCATCGGCGGCGATCTAGGCTATTCGGGCGCGGCGCGGATGGCCGGCGAGGCGGCATTGCGGGTCGGCACGGGGTTGGTTAGCATTGCGACACGCAGTGAACACGCCGGCTTGATGAATCTGAATCGACCGGAACTGATGTGTCGTGGTGTCGAAAGCGACGCAGATTTGGCGCCTTTGTTGGACAAAACCGATGTTCTAGTGCTGGGGCCGGGATTGGGGCAGGGCGCCTGGGGCAAGGAAATGTTCAATGCCGTGCTGAAGTCAGACAAGCCGATCGTGCTCGATGCGGACGGATTGAATTTATTGGCGGAGTCTCCAATGAATAAAACCCACTGTATTTTGACACCGCATCCCGGCGAAGCGGCCCGCTTATTGCGCACTTCTTCCCAAGCCTTACAACAGGACCGTTTCGCGGCGGTAGAAGCGATCCGCGCGACTTACGGCAGCGTCGTGGTATTGAAAGGCGCGGGTTCGCTGATTGCGAGTGATTCGCGGATCGCAGTGTCGATAACCGGCAATCCGGGCATGGCGTCGGGCGGCATGGGCGATGTGCTGTCCGGCGTGATCGCGGGTTTGCTGGCGCAAGGCCTTGATTTACATGACGCGGCCGAACAGGGCGTGTTTTTGCACGGCCGCGCCGCCGACCTGGCGGCCGCGAAGGATGGCGAACGCGGCTTGTTGGCGACCGATTTATTGCCGTTTTTGAGACAGTTGGTGAATTGATGCAACGTTATTTACAATCGACAGAAGAAACAGAACAGTTCGGCGCGGCATTGTGGCGCATAGTGCCTACGAAATGCTTGGTGTTTCTGCACGGCGAACTGGGGGCGGGCAAGACCACGTTGGTCCGCGGTTTTTTACAGGCGGCGGGTCATTTCGGTGCAGTGAAGAGCCCGACCTATACGCTGGTCGAAGAATACCGGATCGGCGACCGAAAAATATATCATTTCGACTTATACCGCTTGGCCGATCCGGAAGAACTGGAATGGATAGGTATCCGCGATTATCTGGACGAGGAATCCGTCTGCATTATCGAGTGGCCCGAAATGGGTAAAGGGATATTGCCTTCTGCGGATGTGTCGATTCGTTTGCGCGCGCAGGGCGCTGGGCGGCTGATCAGTGTCGATGTTTTTGCAGATGAGTTAAGGGATTTGTTTGCAGGCGCTGCTTAGCCAGTTGTCAAAGCTCTCCTAGCATTACGTTTCCTGTCCTCCTTTCAAGAGCAAGAAAAATGAAAGCGGTCTCAATCTTTGCCAGAATCAAATGTGCCCTAGTCCTTATTATCTTCATGATGATGCCTCTATTTCCAATCACAAGCACGTTAGGACTGATCATAGTGATTTTTCGACCTATCTGGTTTAAAAAGCTTGTTGATAATGTGTATGCTGATAAAAACGACCTATAGTTACGAAAGCTAGAATTGGCGACATGATGCATGCCGTACCATCAAGTGATCGAGGCGTCTTGACCATCACTCCAGAAGGTCCGCTTGAAAATCAGATTCCGTTAGTTTAGTGTGTAAAACAGCTTCCAATTTTTTCCAGATTCAGCGTGAAATTTGCCAACCCATAAATCCTCCTTATACTTTAAAAACAACAATATAGAAACTTCTACTGGAAAAATATGGCGATCTTCAGTGGAAAATATTCAACGCTGTTTGACACTTAAGCAAATCCTCCGAAATTACGCCACTTCAGCAGCCTCTTCTGGTTGTCCAAGAACAATCTCTTCTGGATGTCCGAGAAGCGCTCTAATGACATTAGCCTCTCCATTAAAGCAAAGCGCTTCGACCTCATCATCCAGCGATTTTGCCAAAGCTTGCATATCAGCTAAATAGTCTGTTTCGTTTTCATTTTGTGTTGCGTCTTCGTCATCGTTTTTCGTTGGGTGGGGAGGAAGCATACTAACTTCCAACTTGGCACCATCCGTAATTTTCTGTGCGAGAGTAGTCAGGGACTGCGTCATAGCATTTTTCAGTTCGTTCTTTCGACCTTTGTCAGCACCTTTGTAATGCTCATCAACTGTTTGTTCTGCCAATGTTCGTAGTTCAGTTTTAGCCCCTTCCGCTTGCTCTTGTTTCAATGCCTCAATTGCCTGAGGGGAGCGCTTCTTCTCAATTAGCTTTTCAATTAGATCTCTTGTTTCGATAAGCTCTCTGAGAATTCCATTTACACCTTTCACGCATTTTGAGAACCCCCAAAGCACGGGCGGAGTGCTAGCCAAATACACCATCCAGTCAGTCGTGGCACATGTTTTAATTTGTAGCGAAGGAGCATTCGGGTCAAAGAGTTCGACGATCGGAGCAAGCACGTTGTGCCACTGGTTAAATTCCTTACTCAAATCCTTCAAGGTAGATGCATTGTTGACTCTTGGAATAAGAAGTCCGATCTCTGCCTCTCCTGCATCCAATGCGTCATACTCGACTTTTAGCTCAGCGAAACCGTTGTCGATGTTTGCGATACTCTGGAAGAACTTTTGTGTTTCCTGCTGAATAGTGGAGAGTTCTTGAACAGCCAGACTTGGTGCAGCAGGGTTTGATGAAATGGCAGATCGAACTTGCTGAAAGAGAGCATTTCCAATGAATTTCTGCGCGCCTATCGAATCCAGTATGTCCTTTAGTATCGGGCGAGGGGTATTTAGAGGAGAAGTTGCAAGAGTGTTTTTACATTTATCGAGCGCTGCTTTATATGCGCTTGCAATTTCTGCATTACCAGGATTCCCTGCAATGTTATTCAAAGAGGTCTGAACTTCTTGAATCAATTGTACTGGATTTAAATTTTTGTAATCTTGGTGCAGTAACTCAACTGCCCGATGGAAACGCCCGAGATGCATATGCTGTCCAATTTTTATCCGATAAAATGACAAGACTACCGACAAATTGATGGCCTATCAAGTTACTAAAAATTAATGTCATAAAAAACAGTTACTAAGCTAAATGAGTCGATTGAGGAAACAAGCCGAAATTTGAATTTTGGAGATCAACCCCATAGTGTTACAGGTATTTTTGCTTGCACAAAACCAACAGTGTTATTTGACAACGGTAACAGTTGTTGATTGATCCTTAAATTTTTCATTTAATAACAGGTCGAATTAAAAACGTTGCTTGATGTTTAATTTCTTACACCGCGACATCTGGGAAATTGAGCGCAGCCCCAAAACCCATTGCCTTTGTTCGGCCCTTTATTGGCAGTGCGTCTTACCATACCGCCGCCACAAACTGGGCAAAGCACCTGATGCTGGGCAGTAAATGAAGGTTTTGGCTTCGGTTCTGTATGGGGTTGATCAAATTGGGGCGATTGAACATGAGAAAGCATTTCGGCAAGCTCAGCTCCGTCTATCAATACGATATTCCCCTTTGGCGAATGCACGGGCTTCATTGGTAAACACGCCTGACGTAGCCACAAAGCCGCCTGTCGCCCCCTGAGCGGCCATCACACCGAACAATTCCCGCACAATGTTTACTGACACTTTAAAGGCTCGCCATTGCTTGCATTGAACCAGGAAAACTTCGCCGTCTTTTTTCAGCATCAGATCGATGCCGCCATCAGCCCCGCCACCGGCTGTTTCCACGACAGAATAACCTTTCATTCTGAAGGCTTCGCCGACCAACAATTCAAAATCGCGCCAGCTTAAGGATCGGATCATGTTTACCGAACCGCCACTGTTTGAGGCCAGATTCTGGCGATGTTCGCGCTTGAAAAACGCAGTCAGCGCGGCCAGCAAAAATACGCTAGGTAAAAGATACTGTCCGATGCTGGACATCGATTTTATAAGCTGACCAGTTATCATATGACCAATTTGGCCTGGAACAGCCGTGGTAGGGACGGCGGCGATGGCGTAATGGTGTAACACCGCATATGCAAGGGGAGCCAGCATTGTGCCGACCCACCAGGGCATTGACGCGGTGATTTCAAATATGTCCTCAATAGGGCTGCTTTTTCTTCTGGCCATTTGACTTAGTTCATCCGATTCTTCATGACGGTAGTGAATCATGAAAGCCCGAGAAGTTATCGCCAGCATCAACCTTTTCTTTGCTGGCGCTTTTATCTTTTATCGATGCAGTGTGGGGGCTTTCAGTTGATCTAAGTCTAGCAGATCAATTGCGGGGAGCTAGGCCATCAGACGTTTAGGGTGCGGCTAGTCTCTTCTTTGGTGCAATTTAAGCGCGGGGCAATTATAGGAGGGATGGATTAACGCGTAATGGGAGCTTCAATGCGATACAAAATGGCAAGTGTAGCCCTAACCATGTTCTGTTAGGTATGGTTGAGGGTATATAGGATTTGCTGTTAAGGTGGGGTACTGAATTTTTTTTGAGGTGTAAAAGCAGTAGGACAGATGGGTCGGATAGACAGCGATTTTGTAAACCTTTTCTATATTTTTTCATAGAACAGTTTATGAAAATAGCATCTTATCTGTCACATCCGTCTTCTAAAAATACTCATAAAAATACTCACGGGTATGCGCTCAGTGCATATCCACAGCAGGGATATAAGCAAGTGCTAAAATTCCAGCCTAGAATGGGCTGGTCATTGAGTCGATAGAAGGCAAAAAAGATGGCTTTAACTAGAGTCTACTCAGAAAACACTATCTGTTTGATTTAATAGCTAAATCAGTTATTTTTCGTTGCTGTAAGTGCACGGTTTTTGACCAACCCACGCTTAAATCCGTGCACCCTTTTTGCCC
>NZ_JAXUHN010000083.1:0-33436 GCF_035916875.1 Methylomicrobium sp. Wu6 | reverse complement strand
ATGAAATACGAGTGGCTGCCATTCCAATCGTTTACACCTACCGAACTTGAGGAGGCTATCGATGAAATCGGCGCTGGTTTTGGCTCTCAATACCAATTTACTTTCTGCTAAGCACTTATGCCACGTCCAGCTTAAGTATTCAAGCGTAGTTTGTTGAAGTTTGGATAGGCGCGCATTTTAATCTAAATACCGCTGTTAAAAATTCGAACGCGCAAAAATCCTTTTAAGCCAACGAAATATACAAAATTGGCGCTCACTTAAGCAGGTAGTCAGAAAAATCCGATTAATTTTTAAAATTCAGCATGTTCGGCAATTTTTCCGATTTCAACTGCGGAATTTAGGTTTATTCCAATCCCAAAGCAGCCGCTAAACGCTCCCGGTTTCTTCTTCTGGCTGGTAAACAAGTTTTACATCCTGACCAGCAAAGACTCGGTTACCAAATATATAGTTGGTCTCGCCGTCTTGAATAATATCGCAGGTAACCCTAGTATAAACAGCCAACCCACATTAAAGAGCAATTAGCAATGACAACCCTCACGCCTTACGACGCCATCGGCGGCGAACAGGCCATCCTCAGTTTGGTCGACCGATTTTACTTCTATATGGACACCCTGTCCGAGGCGCAAGGCATACGCGCCATACACCAGC
Organism: Methylomicrobium sp. Wu6; assembly: GCF_035916875.1. NCBI lineage: Bacteria > Pseudomonadati > Pseudomonadota > Gammaproteobacteria > Methylococcales > Methylococcaceae > Methylomicrobium > Methylomicrobium sp. Wu6. The sequence continues at coordinate 32,788 of NZ_JAXUHN010000083.1, read as the reverse complement.
CCAATCTTACCTCCGCCAAAAACAAATTGTTCAAGTTTCTGTCCGGCTGGTTGGGCGGTCCCAATTTGTTCATCGAAGAATTCGGCCACCCGATGCTGCGCGCCCGCCATTTGCCGTTCGCAATTGGCGAATCGGAGCGCGACCAGTGGATCCTGTGTATGAATAGAGCACTGGCGGAAATGACCATGGATCCGCGGCTGAAAACCAATATCCAAAATGCTTTGCAGCAACTCGCAACGCACATGATTAATCAAGAGCCGGCTCAACAGTCCACGGCGGCAAGCTGAACGGGTTTTCGAGGTCCATAAGAAAACGTAGCCGAGGCGGCAAATCGATACCGCCCACACGATTGTCGGCCGTTTCGAGTTACAATACGCAATTCAAATAAAATCCAGGCCGGAGAACGAATTGGCCTGTTCCTTGCTCTGATCCCTGGTTTGAGGTGCTGCTGATGAAGAAATGCCCTGCTTGCGGTCTTCAAAACCCGCTGGACGAGACAAGATGCCCCAAATGCGGGAGTTATTATTCGAAAATCATCGAACTGATCGACCAGGAAGCCGCCGCCGAAGAAGAAAAGTCGTTTCGCGGCCAGTGTCGGCGCATCTTTCAGGCCGACAACGTCAAACTCGCGCTGAAAGCCGAATGCAAACGCCGGTGGGCGGAACTCGGCGGCCGGGCCAAATTTACCTTGTTCGTGATCTTCGTGTTTGTGTTTGCGCTGGTGGTTTCGGTGCTGTAAGGAGGCTCCCCGAATCGGACGCCTCTGTGTAATATTCTTTTTTTCTAATTTTTATGGAGTTTTGAATGCATCTGGTGACCTTGATAAAAGGCGACGGTATCGGTCCTTCGATTATGGATGAGGCCGTCAAAGTGATTGACGCATCCGGCGCAAAGATTCAGTGGGAAGAAGCGTATGCGGGCTTCGGCGCGCACGAAAAATTCGGCACGCCCTTGCCCGATGAAACGATGGCATCGTTCGATAAAACCCGGGTCGCCTTCAAGGGGCCATTGACGACGGTCGTCGGCACCGGCTTCCGCAGCATCAATGTCGCGTTGCGGCAAAAATACGAACTGTATGCGAATGTGCGGCCGGCCAAAAGCTGGGCGGGCATTAAAACCCGTTATGATGACGTCGATATCGTGATCGTCCGCGAAAACACCGAAGGCCTATACGCAGGGCTCGAACATTATTTGACCCCGAAAAAGGACATCGCCGAAAGTCTGGCAGTGGTAACCCGCAGCGGCTCCGAGCGGATCATCGACTACGCGTTTCAATATGCGCGTGAGAATAACCGCCAAAAAGTCACGGTCTGCCATAAGGCGAACATCCTGAAATATACCCAAGGCCTGTTTCTGGATGTGGCCCGCGAAACCGCGACGCGTTACCCTGATATTCAGTTCGACGAAAAAATCATCGATGCCGCCTGCATGCACTTGGTGATGAATCCTCAACAGTTTGACGTGATCGTTTGCACAAATATGTTCGGCGATATTTTGTCCGATCTGACCGCGGGCCTGGTCGGCGGCTTGGGCCTGATTCCGGGGGCGAATATCGGCAACGACGCGGCTTTGTTTGAAGCAGTGCACGGCAGCGCTCCGGACATTGCTGGTAAAAATCTGGCCAATCCAACCGCGGTGATCATGGCCGGCGCAATGATGCTGAGCCATTTGGGCGAACAGGAAGCGGCCGAACGGGTCATCAAAGCGGTCGAAAAAGTCGTGAACGAAGGCAAGCATGTCACGCCGGATTTGAATCCGCATTCGAAAGCGGGCACGATCGAGATGGGCAATGCGATCGTTGGCGCGATGGAATGAACACATCGGCCAAGCCGCTGTCACACTTAATCAATTGAATTGACGAAAGTATTTTTCCGGCCATAGAAGACGCGCCGCGACATCCCGAATAAGAGGAATCACTGATGCTTGAACAATACCGTAAACACGTTGCCGAGCGCGCCGCCGAAAGTATCGTGCCGAAGCCGCTCAATGCGCAGCAGACCGCCGCGCTGGTCAAACTGATCAAAAATCCGCCGGCCGGGGAGGAGAATTTTTTATTGGATTTGCTGGCGAACCGGATTCCGGCCGGCGTTGACGATGCGGCGTATGTGAAGGCTGGATTCCTCGCGGCTATCGCAAAAGGCGAGGCGGCCTCGCCGATTCTTTCGCCGAGCGATGCGACCCGCCTGCTCGGTACGATGCTCGGCGGCTACAATGTCGCACCGCTGATCGACCTGCTCGATCATCATGCCGAACTGGCCCCGATCGCGGCGAAAGCGCTTTCGCACACGCTGCTGATTTTCGATGCGTTCCACGACGTCCAGGCCAAGAGCGATGCCGGCAATGGCTATGCGAAACGGGTGCTTGAGTCCTGGGCCGATGCGGAATGGTTCACGGCTAAACCGGAATTGCCGACAAAATTGACCGTGACCGTATTCAAGGTGACCGGCGAAACCAATACCGACGATTTGTCGCCCGCGCCGGACGCCTGGTCGCGCCCGGACATTCCGCTGCATGCGAAAGCGATGCTGAAAATGCCGCGCGAAGGCATCACGAATGCCGAACAGCAGATCGCCGAGCTGAAGCAAAAAGGCTTCCCGGTCGCCTATGTCGGCGACGTTGTCGGCACCGGCTCGTCCCGTAAATCGGCGACCAACTCGGTGCTCTGGTACATGGGCAACGACATTCCTTACATTCCGAACAAACGCGAAGGCGGCGTCTGCATCGGCGGCAAGATCGCGCCGATCTTCTTCAACACGATGGAAGACTCCGGCGCGCTGCCGTTCGAATGCGACGTGACCGGCATGGCAATGGGCGACGTGATCGACATCTATCCCTACGAAGGCGTGGTCAAGCGCCACGGCACAGATGAAGTCGTCTGCCGTTTCGAGCTGAAAACCGACGTACTGCTCGACGAAGTCCGCGCCGGCGGCCGGATTCCGCTGATCATCGGCCGCGGCCTGACCGACCGGGCGCGGAAATCCTTAGGCCTGCCGCCATCGACCGTATTCCGGCGTCCGGGTACGGTTCAAGACAGCAGCAAAGGCTTCACGCTGGCGCAGAAAATGGTCGGCCGCGCCTGCGGCGTCGAAGGCATCCGCCCGAACACCTACTGCGAGCCGCATATGACCACGGTCGGCTCGCAGGACACGACGGGACCTATGACCCGCGACGAACTGAAAGACCTCGCCTGCCTGGGCTTTTCGGCGGATCTGGTGATGCAGTCGTTCTGCCACACCGCCGCCTATCCGAAGCCGGTCGACGTCGAAATGCAGCATACCCTGCCAGACTTCATCATGAACCGCGGCGGCGTGTCGCTCCGTCCCGGCGACGGCATCATCCATTCCTGGCTGAACCGGATGCTGCTGCCCGACACGGTCGGCACCGGCGGCGACTCGCACACCCGCTTTCCGATCGGCATTTCGTTCCCGGCCGGCTCCGGCCTGGTCGCCTTCGCGGCCGCGACCGGCGTGATGCCGCTCGACATGCCCGAATCGGTGTTGGTGCGCTTCAAGGGCAAGATGCAACCCGGCATCACGCTGCGCGACATGGTCAATGCGATTCCGTATGCTGCCTTACAGCGCGGCCTGTTGACGGTCGAGAAAAAAGGCAAGAAGAACGTATTCTCGGGCCGGATTCTCGAAATCGAAGGTCTGCCCGATCTGAAAGTCGAGCAGGCGTTCGAATTGTCCGACGCCTCGGCCGAACGCTCGGCAGGCGGCTGCACGATCCGTCTGAATGAAGCGCCGATCCGCGAATATCTGACCTCGAACATCACGCTCTTGAAATGGATGATTGCGGAAGGCTACGGCGACAAACGCACGATCGAACGGCGAATCAAGGCGATGGAGGATTGGCTCGCCAATCCTGTATTGCTGGAGCCCGATCCGGACGCCGAATATGCCGAAGTCATTGAAATCGACATGGATCAGATCAAGGAACCGCTCCTGGCCTGCCCGAACGATCCGGACGATATCAAGCCGTTGTCGGAAGTGGCCGGCACCCATATCGACGAAGTCTTTCTCGGTTCGTGCATGACCAACATCGGCCATTTCCGCGCCGCCGGCAAACTGCTCGAACAGCAAAAAGGCGAACTGCCGACCCGTCTGTGGGTCGCGCCGCCGACCAAGATGGACCAGAACCAACTGACCGAAGAAGGCTATTACGGCGCCTTCGGCAAGGCCGGCGCGCGAATGGAAATGCCCGGCTGCTCGCTGTGCATGGGCAATCAAGCGCGGGTAAAGGAAAACTCGACCGTGGTTTCAACTTCTACGCGGAACTTCCCGAACCGTCTCGGCAACGGCGCAAACGTGTTTCTAACCTCGGCCGAACTTGCGGCGGTCTGCTCGATTCTCGGCAAGATCCCGACGATTGAGGAATACATGCAGTATGCCGCGCAAATCGATAAATCGGCGGAGGACACCTACCGCTATCTTAATTTCGATCAGATCAAAAATTACCGGGAGAAAGCGGACAAGGTGGCGATAAATGCTTGACTCCCATTCCCGTTTACTTAGCATAAGAAATTTCTGAATCGGTTGATGATCGGGGGGTCAATCTTCGCTTGGCTCCTTAGTTCGCTCCATGCTTAAAAAAATCCTCAATAAAACCAAACCAGCCGCCGCCCCTCCCTTGCCCGACCTGTCCGGCGAACTGGAGCGGCGCTATTTCGCTCTGATCGACCAGGCGCATATTCAATACGACGCCGCGCAACACGGCGTACTGGCGCATTTGCAAGACCTGCTGAACGGCCTTATCGCCCACGCCTCCCACGACAACAAACCGGCCGCGCAAAAGCTTTTCTCCCCCCGCCCGGCTCGCTGCAAAAGTCTGTACATTTACGGCGGCGTCGGCCGCGGCAAGTCGATGCTGATGGAACTGTTTTACGAATCCTGTCCGTTCCCCCAAAAACGGCGCGTGCATTTCAATACTTTCATGACCGAAGTGCACACTTTCGTGCACCGCTGCCGGCAGCAAAAAATCACCGATGCGTTGTTGGTGCTCGCCGAACAAATTAGAAATTCGACGCGCCTTTTATGTTTTGACGAATTCCATGTGACCGACATTGCCGACGCGATGATTTTGGGCCGCCTGTTCAACAAATTGTTCGAACTCGGCGTCGTGACCGTAATCACCTCGAACCGGCACCCGAATGAACTTTATCAGGGCGGCCTGCAAAGGGAGCAGTTTCTGTTTTTCATTAAAGTCTTGCAGAACGAAGCCAACATTGTCCAACTGGCGGCCAAAAAGGATTTTCGTCTCCGCCATCTGCATGCGTTGCAGAAGGCCTATTACACTCCGCTGGACTCACGTGCCGACGCGTTCCTCCGGCAAAGCTATGACGAATTGACGCATTTTTCGGAAATGAAGCCGGTCGAGCTGCCGGTATTCGGCCGTACCGTACGCCTGGCTGCGGCGCATGGCGATGTCGCCTATACCTCTTTCGAGGAGTTGTGCGTGCAGCCGTTGGGCGCGGCCGACTATCTGAAAATCGCCGGCGAATTCAGCACGATCATCATGGCGAACATTCCGAAACTGACCGCCGCGTACCGGAATGAGGCCAAGCGCTTCGTGACCTTGATCGATGCGCTCTACGAACACAAGGTCAAATTGATATGCGCCGCCGAGGCGCCCGCCAGGGAGCTGTATACCGAGGGCGACGGCGCGTTCGAATTCGAACGCACGGTGTCGCGGTTGATGGAAATGCAGTCGGAGAGCTATCTGCGCAGCGAGCATCTTTGCGATGTCGAGCCGCGGGATCGATAGCGCTGGACCTCCGGGCCTAAATTGTCAATTAGGGGTCAATCAAAATCCCCAACACTCCTGCGATGCTTCGGAGAAAACAATTTCCTTGTAGCTTCTTTCCTTGGGAATCACCTCAGGTACTACGATGGGAGGAATACTGACACTCTTCGGCAAGGGGGGCTGATATTTTTCGGTTTCCGCATCGCCCGATGCCAAAATATGGTTTTGAATCAACCGGGCGCGCACCACGTGCCGGCTCAACCCAAGCAACCTCGCCGTAGCCAATTGATTGCGGCCGGTGTGCTTATACGCGGCTTGTAACAAGGCGTGTTCGACACGGGCATACAAATCCGGGTGTTCCTGCTCGCATAAGGTTTGCAAGACGCTGTCCAGTTTCTCAAAATCTCCCGCCTCGGACTCTACCGTTTTAGAAAAACTGAGCGCCTGAGAGAGATTTAAATCGGTCGGCGTAATGGTCAGATCGCGAGCCACCAACAAGGCGTGATGGATCGCATTTTCCAATTCCCGAATGTTGCCTGGCCAGGGATGCGTTAACAGGGCTTGTTTTGCGGCGGGGGAAATCGTGGTTCCGGGGCAGCCGAGACGCTGTCCGTAAACTTTTAAAAAATGCCGGGCCAACGGCAAAATATCCCCGGTGCGCTGCCGCAAAGGCAACAGATTCAATGCCGCCACATTCAGCCGGTAGTACAAATCCTCGCGAAACCGGCCGGCCATGACCGCCTCTTCCAGTTTGACGTTAGTTGCGGCGATCAAGCGTACGTCGATCGGCGTCGCCTTATGCGAACCGACCCGCACCACTTCGCGTTCCTGCAAGACCCGCAATAACTTGACCTGCATCGACTGCGGCAGGTCGCCGATCTCGTCCAGAAATATCGTGCCGCCGGAAGCGGCCTCGAACCAACCCTGTTTGGTCGTGACCGCGCCGGTAAAAGCGCCTTTCTCATGGCCGAACAACTCGCTTTCGATCAAGGTCTCCGACAAGGCGCAGCAATTGACCGCCAAAAACGGTCCTTTGCGTCTGGCGCTCAACTCATGGATGTGGCGGGCAACCAACTCCTTGCCGGTGCCGGTTTCGCCGATGACGAGTGCGTTTAATTCGCTCGGGGCAATCCGCTTGATTCGATCGAGCAGTTCTCTGGATTTTGGATCTTCGAAAACCAAGGCGGACGCCCGGATCGAGAGCGCCATCTCGGCGGGATTAGGAAAGGCAAGTAAAGACATAAGTAAAAACAGATCCCTTGAAGTTACAACAGGCTCCAAGATAGCATGCGCGTCTCAAGTTATAAAATGATCAAGATCAATATTTGTATGCCTAAATGTAATAATGATCCGATTTCCGGACAGATCCTGGCTTGTTGAGCCGGGATCTGCCAAGCGTCCGCCAATCCTCCGGCGTCAAGCCGCCTCGAGCGCCTGTTCCAGATCCGCGACAATGTCGTCGCTGTGTTCTATCCCGATCGATAAGCGCACCATGTCCTCGGTGACGCCCGCCTTGACCAGCTCTTCAGGAGACAGTTGCCGATGCGTGGTCGATGCCGGGTGGCAAGCCAGCGATTTGGCATCGCCGATATTCACGAGGCGGGTGAACAGTTTTAGCGCATCCTGAAAACGTTCTCCCGCCTTGCGGCCGCCTTTCAAGCCAAAAGTCAGAATGCCGGACGCGCGTCCGCCCATGTATTTATCGACCAGCGCTTTATCCGGATGGTCTTCGAGCCCCGCATAATTGACCCATTCCACCTTGACGTGGTTTTGCAGGTAGCGCGCCACCTTGACGGCGTTTTCAGAGATCCTGTCCATGCGCAGCGCCAGGGTTTCTATGCCTTGCAAGATCAAAAACGCATTGAAGGGCGAAAGGGCCGCGCCGGTATTGCGTAACGGCACGACACGGGCCCGGCCGATGTAAGCGGCAGGCCCCAGGGCTTCGGTGTAAACGACGCCATGATAGGACACGTCGGGCTCGTTCAGGCGAGGGAAACGCGCTTTATGTTCGGCCCAAGGGAATTTGCCGCTATCGACGATCACCCCGCCGATGCTGTTGCCATGACCGCCCAGATATTTGGTGAGCGCGTGCACGACAATATCGGCGCCGTGCTCGATCGGACGGCAAAGATAAGGCGACGGCACCGTGTTGTCGACAATCAGCGGCACGCCGTGGCGGTGGGCAATGGCGGCCAGCCGTTCAAAATCGGTCACGTTACCGAGCGGGTTGCCGACCGATTCGCAGAAAATCGCCTTGGTTTTGCCGTCAATCAGCGTCTCGAAAGCTGCGGGATCGCGATAATCGGCAAAACGCACGTTGATGCCGTATTGCGGCAGAGTGTGGGCAAAGAGATTGTAAGTGCCGCCGTACAGGGTGGCGGCGGAGACGATGTTGTCGCCGGCTTCGGCGATGGTCTGGATCGCGTAGGTAATCGCCGCCATGCCGGAGGCCAGCGCCAGCCCGGCGATCCCGCCTTCCAGGGCCGCCACGCGCTTTTCGAGCACGTCCGAAGTCGGGTTCATGATGCGGGTATAGATATTTCCCGCCACTTTCAAATCGAAGAGATCGGCGCCATGCTGGGTATCGTCAAAGGCGTAAGACGTGGTCTGATAAATGGGCACGGCCACGGCTTTGGTGGTCGGGTCGGGGCTGTAGCCGCCGTGTACGGCGATCGTTTCTAGTTTCATAGGCTTCAGGGTTGACGAGGTTGATGGAGTCTGTAAAGGGTCTGGTTTTCGGTTTTGATAACGGGCTTGGGGACACACGATGGCATCGTCAGTCTCGATGCGGCCTCGGCTCATCCGGCCTTGGCTTGCCACTCGACTTTTCCGGTATCGCCCACAGGGCTTAAATGGAACACCGGTTTGGCGCGTGTTTTTTCAGGGGCTTTTGCGACCGGCAACAAAGGGAACAGCAATTCGGCCACCCGGTAGGCTTCTTCCAGATGCGGGTAACCGGAGAGCACAAAGGTTTCGATGCCGAGATCGGCATATTCCTGCAAGCGCTTGGCGACCGTTTGCGGATCGCCGACCAACGCAGTCCCTGCGCCGCCCCGGACTAAACCGACACCGGCCCATAAGTTAGGGGCGATTTCGAGGTTTTGCCGGGAGCCTCGGTGCAGACTGTTCATCCGCCGTTGCCCCTCGGAATCCGAGCGGGCGTAGGCGCGTTGCGCGGAAGCAATCGCCTCGTCGTCGACATGGCGGATCAGCGCATTGGCCGCCGCCCACGCTTCGGCTTCGGTTTCACGAACGATGATGTGTATGCGGAGGCCGTAACGCACGACCCGCCCGGCCACTCTGGCGCGAGCTTCAAGATCGGCGATTTTTTTGGCCACGGCCGGCACCGGCTCGCCCCAGCTCAGATAGTGGTCGATATACTCGGCGGCCAGTTGATGAGCGGCAGGCGATGAGCCGCCCAAATATAACGGCAGACTCGGCGTCTGCGCGGGCGGAAAGGCCAGTTTCGCGTTATCGACCCGGATATGCTTGCCGGCAAAACTGACGGTTTCGCCCGCCAATAAGCGCTGCCAGACGGTCAAAAACTCGGCGGTCAGGACATAACGCTCGTCATGCGCCAGGAACAAGCCGTCGCCGGCCAGTTCAACCGGATCGCCGCCGGCAACGACATTGACCAGCAAGCGCCCGCCGGAAAACCGGTCCAGGGTAGCCGCCATGCGCGCCGCCACCGTGGGCGTGGTCAGGCCGGGCCGAACCGCCACCAAAAACCGTAACTTCTCGGTCGATTCAATCAACGAGGAGGCGACCACCCAGGAGTCCTCGCAGGTGACGCCGGTAGGGATCAGAACCCCGCCATAACCCAACGTATCCGCCGCCTGGGCTATCTGGCGCAAATAGTGCAAGTTCACTTCGCGCGCACCCTGAGCCGAACCCAGGTAGCGGCCGTCGCCATGCGTCGGTAAAAACCAGAAAACATTCACTTTTTTGTCTCCAAATTCATTATGGTCGTGCCCGGCATCCGCATTCATTTCGCACTCAGCGTTTCCCAGGGCAGATTGTCCAGATTCAGCAAATGCCCGAGCTTCTCGGATTTAGTGCGTAAATAGACGATATTCTCGCGGTTGGGAACAGGTTCCAGCGGCACGCGCTCGACGATTTTCAGCCGGTATCCCGCCAGTTCGCTGAACTTGGCCGGGTTATTGCTCATGAGCCTGATCGTCGTTACCCCCAAATCGCTGAGGATCTGGGCGCCGACATCATAGCTGCGGGAATCGATGGGCAAACCCAAGTCCAAATTGGCTTGTACGGTATCCCGGCCCTGATCCTGCAGTTCATAGGCGCGCAGCTTGTGCGCCAAACCTATGCCGCAGCCTTCATGCCCGCGCAGGTAAACCAAAACCCCGCAGCCCGCCTGTTCGATTTTGGTCAGCGCCATTTTGAGTTGATTGCCGCAATCGCAGCGCAACGAGTCAAGCACATCGCCGGTTAAACATTCGGAATGCACCCGCACCAGGACATTCTGCTGTCCCGTCACCTGGCCTTTGACCAGGGCCAAATGCTCGGAACCGTCGAGCACGGAACGGTAAACATGGGCGCTGAAAACCCCAACGGCGGTGGGTATCCTGGCTTCCGAGACGTGCTCGACCAGTTGTTCGTTACGGCGGCGATAGGCGATCAAGTCGGCGATCCGGATAAAGGGCAATTGATGTCGGCTGGCAAATGCCCGCAGCGCCTCGCCGCGGGTCATGCTGCCATCGTCGTTCACGATTTCGCACAACACACCGGCCGGATACAGACCGGCCAAGCGCGCCAGATCCCCGGCCGCTTCGGTGTGTCCCGGCCGCGCCAACACCCCATGCGGCCTGGCGCGTAAGGGAAACACATGGCCTGGGCGCGCAAAATTGTCGGAGGTGCAGGCGGGATTCGCCAAGGCCCGGAGGGTGGCGCTGCGGTCCGCGGCGGAAATGCCGGTGCTGGTGCCTTTGTTCAAGTCCACCGACACGGTAAATGCCGTGCCATGGGCATCGGTATTGCTCGCGACCATCGGCTCCAGATGCAGCGCCTCGACGCGCTCGCCCGGCAGGGAGACGCAAACGACGCCGCTGCTGTGCCGTACCAGAAAGGCCATTTGTTCGGGCGTGATTTTTTCGGCCGCGATGATTAAATCGCCTTCGTTTTCCCGGCTGGCATCATCGGCCACCACCACGAAGCCGCCGTTGCGGATGGCTTCCAGCGCCGTTTCTATTGTGTCGTAACTCATTGTTGATCCTTAGGAGTAAAAGCTCGGAGTGGGCGGCTTGGCATTCAACACCCATTCGCCAAGATCGCGCAGCTTATAATCGACCGGGTCGTGCAGCGAATGGGTGCGCAGATTGCGCCAATAGCGGTCGAAGCCGGCTTTGGCGCTGGTAGCCCGTGCGCCGGTGACTTCGAACAAGCGCTGCGTCACGTCCAACCCGGCGCGGGTGGCCAGGACTTTGGCCGTCGCGCTGGCGATCGCCACGCTGCCGCGCTCCGCCTCGGTGAGCGCATTTTCCTGGCGCCAGGCAGCATCCAGTAAACTGGCGGCATAATCGGTCGCCAGCGCGGCGGCGTTCAGATCGACCCAAAACTCGCCGTACTTTTTGAGCACATAAGGATCGCGGGTCGCGCTTTCCACCCCGGACAAAAACCAGGCCCGCGACTGGCTGCGGGTATAGCCGATCGCTTCCGCCAAAGCGCCTTCCCCGATCCCCAGGTAAATATTGATTAGCACCAGCTGCGCAATCAACGGACGCAAGGTGGCAAACACGCTGCCCAAGGGTCCGGGCTGACTCAAGATTTCCTGGTCATAGATGCGCACCCGATCAAAATCCACCGTGCCGCTGTCGGTCTGTCGTTGCCCCATATTGTCCCAATCCGAATGAATCCGGATGCCCGGGCGATCGCTAGGAATCGCGGCGATGACCAATTTGCCGCCCGCCTCGGTCAAGGCCGATACGATCAAATGATCGGAATCGCTGGCGCCGGAGCAAAAGCTTTTGGTGCCGTGCACCAGCCAGTCCTGGCCGTCGGCACTGATCTTGGCGCGGGTGTCCAGAGGGTTCAGGGTGTTGCCCCAAAACCAGCTGTTTTTAACCGTTTCGCGGTAATAATGCGGCCATTGGTCGCCGAACAGCCGCAGCGTCGCCAGCAGCAAATGCTGGAAACCGAACAGATGCCCGAGCGAACTGTCGGCCCGGGAAATAATGCGCACGATCTGCAAGGTATCGTGCCAATCCAGGCCGTGCCCGCCGTATTCGCCCGGGATGATCAGGTTTAATAGGCCGCTTTGACGCAGGCTGTCGCGCTCGTTTTTAGCGGTGCCGCCGCGCTGATCGCGTTCCACGGCGGTGGCGGCAAACTCCGCCGCCAATTGTTCGGCCTTGTCGAACAACGCCTGAGTCTTTGCCTGCGCCTGCTTGGGAGGATTCGCCTTGCTCATCAGGCGGCCACTTGGTCGGCTTGCCGCGCTTCCAGTTCGCGGACCAAAGGCAAAACCCGCTGCCCGAAATAGTCGACTTCTTCCTGGAAATGCAAAAAGCCGGTCAGGATCAAGTCGACGCCGACTGCTTTCAACGCGACAATACGTTCGGCGATTTGCTCGGGCGTGCCGATCAGATTGGTCTTGAAGCCGTCGTTATATTGCACCAAGTCCTCGAATGTGGACTTGGCCCAGTTGCCCTCGCCTTCCGGGGACGCTTTTCCCGCCTGCTTGGCTTCATGTCCGAATGCATTGACCGCTTCCGTGTCGGCTTTTTCAATGATTTCATTCAGCACCGCCTGGGCTTCCGCCTCGGTGTCCCGGGCGATCACGAAGGCATTGACGCCGATCTTGACCGCATGGCCTTCCTTGGCCGCCTTGGCGCGAATATCGTCGACCTGCGCCTTGATGCCCTCCAGCGTATTGCCGTTGGTGAAATACCAATCCGAAACCCGGGCCGCCATATCGCGCGCCGCCCTGGAACTGCCGCCCTGAAAGATCTCCGGATGCGGTTGTTGCAGGGGTTTCGGCTTCAGGGTGAAATGGTGGAAACGGTAGAAATCGCCGAAAAAGCTGAAATCGTCCTGCGTCCAAATGCCTTTCAGCGCGCGGATGAATTCTTCCGAACGGCGGTAACGTTCGTCATGCTCCAGCCACGGCTCGCCGATCGCGGTAAATTCGGTTTTGAACCAGCCGCTGACGATATTGACGGCGATACGGCCGGCCGTCAGATGGTCGATCGTCGCAATCTGCTTGGCGACGACCGCCGGATGCCAGGGCCCCGGCAAGATGGCCGCGATCACCCGCAGTTTCTGGGTGGCCGCCAACAGGGCATGAGTGAAAGAGACCGACTCGTGCTGATACTCCGCACCATAACCCGCGGTGAAACGGATCTGCGTGAGGGCGTAGTCGAAGCCGCTACGCTCGGCGATTTGCGCGAGCTTGCGGTTATAGTCGATATCCCAGCTGGTGCGTTGCTCGATTTTACTGACCAGCAGGCCGCCGCTGACATTGGGCACCCAGTAGGCGAATTTGATCGGGTTGTCGCTGTGATGTGATGGGCTCATGTGGATTTCCTCACGCGGCGTCGCTGGCCAGGGCGTTCAGCGGCGCGCCATTGAGTATGACCGTACCGGCCACCTCGACCGGCCGGGTCAGGGTATCGAGCACGGGGCAGTGCGCTTCCACAGCCGCCACCAGCTGGCTGATCGTTTCCGGGTCCGCAGGACTCTTCAATGTGGTTTCGAAGCTGATTTTCTGGAAACCGGAGGGCACCTCTTGCAAGCCGAAGAGCCCGTTGAGATCCAGGTAGCCCTTGGCGCTCACCTCGACGGCCTCCAACGGGATGCCCAACACGGCGGCGTAGGCCGCATAGACGATTTCCTGGCAGGTGCCGAGCGCGGCCAGGATCAGCTCGACCGGGTTTGCCCCCGCGTCTCCCCCACCCAGCTCGGGGGGTTCGTCAATGATCAGCGGCGGAAAATCCCGCACTTCGGCGGCGCAGCGCACGCCATCGAGCAGGCGGGTCTGCGCCTTGAAGACCAGGCGGGCGCCCGCCGGATTTTGTTGCAGGGCGGCAATGGTGTTCTCTAATGTGGCTTTCAAATCATTCTGTGACATGTGAATCTCCGAAATATTGAGCTGGGGCTGTCGATTGAGAAGGCTGGCTTCGCGCCTATTCCTTCCCATCGCGGCATGGCAAAGGTTGATAAATCGAAACGCTCTTGCAGGCTTTACTCGCCGCCTGCCTCGAACAGCTCCAGCGGCAATCCCACCAGCGCCTTGCCGATCCATTCGCGGGCGATGTTGTTCGACGGCCCCATGCCGATGCCGGCGCGGGCATCACGGAAGATGCGTTCGATCGGGCCTTTCTTGTAACCGTAACCGCCGCTGACATCCAGGGCGTTGCGTGCCGAGATATTGGCGACTTCCGCCGCATGCACCTTGAATTCGGTCAACGGCAGCAGGATTTGCCCTTGCGGCTGACCGGCGGCCTGCAATTGGTCCAATTGCCGCGCCAGATCGTGCTGCCAGGGGCGCAGGCTTTCGACCAACACCTTGGACTCGCCCAATTGCTGACGCAGCACTTGGTAGTCGGACAGTTTGCGGTTGAAATCGCGGTGAATCGTGCCGGTCAGATGGTCTGAAGCTTTTTCCAATGCCGCCCTGGCCACACCGTGCCAGACAGAGCCCAGACCGACCAGATAGACCGGTGATACGCCGTGGTAAACGATGTCTTTGCCCTGGCCTTCGTCCCCCAGGCGATCGATGCTTTTTACATTCACATTCTTATAGGTGATCGGCCCGCTGTGGTTGCCGCGCACCCCGAGCGCTTCCCAGGTGCCGTGCGTGATGCCGTCCAGTTTGGAATCGACGATGAAGAAGCTGATATCGGTAGGGCCTTTGGCGCCCGGCGAACGGGTTTGAAAAATATAGTAATCCGCTTGTCCGGCACTGGTGGTAAATGACTTTTCCGCATTGAGCAGATAGTTATCGTCGTTGCCACGGGTGGCTTCGCTGAAGTTAAACCACCAGTGTCCGCCCGAGGCTTTTTCGCTGGTCGAATAGGTGCCGATCAAACCGTCGCGGGCAGGCTTCAACCAACGTTCTTTTTGGTCGTGGTTGCCGAATAAGTTGATGGTCTGCGCCGCACCGGTGTGCATCACATAGACCAGGCCGGTCGAAGCGCAGGCGCGGCCGATTTCTTCCGCCACGATCGAAAAGGCGACATGATCCAGACCCAGGCCGCCGTATTCCTTCGGAATCAGCACGCCATTCCAACCCGCCCGGCCCAAGGCCTCAAGATTCTCCCGCGGGAAAACGCCCTGATCGGTTTGTTCGGCATTAGGCCGGATGACTTCGTCAACCAAGGTGCGAATTTCGGAACGGATTTTTTCGTAATCGTGTACAGACATGATGCTCTCCTTAAGCTACTTCACATAATTGGGTTTGATCCGCGCGGATAAGCGCCGCGACAACGGCCTGGCGCGCTGCCGCATGGATGCGTTCATTGACGATGGCATCGCTAAAGCGTGATCCGTCATAGTTCTGTTCGGTGGCGTAGATGCCGGAAGGCACGGTTTGCGCACCGAAGAAGCCGAACAGCGGCCGCAGTTGATGTTCGATAATCAGGGCATGCTTTTCCCCACCGCCGGTGGCGCCGAGAATCACCGGCACTTCGTTCAGCGCCTTCACATCCAGAAAATCAAACACATGCTTGAATAGGCCGGTATAGGAACCTTTGTAAACCGGTGTGACCGCGACCAGGATGTCGGCCGACCCGATAGAATCCAGCACGGCTTTGCCACTATCGCTCAGCTCGCCCGGATGACGGGCTGGACCGAACACCGGGCCCAGATCAGCCAAGCTGTGAGTTATGACTTCAATACAAGCTTGCGGGTAAGCTTGCTGCTTGATGGCTTCCACGATTTGCTCGGCCAATGCGAGCGTCTTGGACGGCAGCCCTAGATTGCCCGAAACAACCACGACTTTTAATGTACTCATGTTGATTGCCTTTGTACGGTTGAAAAATCCCAATGCCTGCAAAGCATCGGTACTGTACTTAAGCTTTAGCACCGATTATGCCAACCCGTAACCTATTGTTTTTTAAATGATTGACGAGAGACTTATCGATTTGAATGCCGATTTTGCAGCAGCGAATCACAACGATTGCCGCTGTAGCGGCAATCGTTGTGGGACATGCAACCGGCAAACCCAGCGTTAAGGCTGTGCAAGATCATTTGGCACAATACCTGCTGCTTCTGTGGCTTGAACACCAGCCGAAGCGAAGATCGCTTCAACACATTAGCCAAAGCCGAGAACTGACAAGATGTCCAGACCGATAATTGATATGCGCAGCCGACCTGCGTTTCTGCATGATTTTTATGGCGCGACGCCGGCAACCTCCGAATACGAAACCGCCAAATGGCTTAATCGCCGCTTGGGCTCTAAACAGGACGATCACTTTGTCCGCTCGCATACTCTGGATGGGTTTATCGAGGAAATTCGCGAGGTGGGAATCCGCCATGCGGTCGTCGTGGGCCGCGACACGCCCGCCATCACAATCTCCAACGAGACCATTCGGGACATTACCGCGCCGCACCCGGAACTGATCGGCATCGCCTCGGTAAACCCGCAGGCGCTGGATAGCCGTGCCATCGCCGAAGAAATTGAAAAGGCCGTGAACACACTGGGTTTGAAGGGAGTTAACATAGAACCCGGATTCGGCGCGCCGCCCATTCAGGCCGATGACCCGTTGCTCTACCCGATTTACGACGCCTGCGAGCAACTGGATGTACCGGTGTTTTTAATGTCAGGTCCGACCACGCCGAACCTGGAATATGCCAATCCGGTCGCCGTCGGCAAGGTGGCCAGGGCTTTTTCAGGTTTGTCTATTGTCTGCTACCACGGTTTTTATCCGTATGTGAACGAAATGATCGGCGTCGCGTTTCGCTATGAAAACGTTTACGTCGTCCCGGACATGTATATTTTTCTGCCGGGCGGAAGCCTGTATGTGGAAGCGGCCAACGGTTTTATGAAGGAGCAATTGCTGTTTGGCAGCTCGTATCCGTTCCGGGCGATGGGGCAAACGCTCGATGACTTTATACGGCTCGGTTTACACGAGGAGGTGCTGGATCGGGTGTTGTATCAAAACGCGAAGCGTTTATTGCGGATTTGACCGATAGGCCGGATTTGCCGAATAATACCAGCGCGGATTATTCGGCATCTTTCCGTTAAAATTTGAAATTCGCGCCCGCCCCCAACGCCCATTCGCTGGCATTCACATGGTAATCGCCCAACGCCAGCGTGCTGCGGTCTGCGGTGCCTTCAAAGGCATAGGCCGCAAACGAATCCAGTCTGAACTTGGGTGTAAAGGCGTACCCCACACCGGCGGTGACGGTATGCTCCCAAACGACCGGGCCTAAAGTCGTTTGTACGACTTTAATCAAATCATTGCTGTTAAGCACACCGGGAACACTGGTGTCCAGAGGCAGCGTCCCTACGCCTGTAAAGCCGCCCACCGTGCCGTTCGGTTCGTCGCGCAGCAACTTTGAGGCATAACTGTAACCTGAGCGGAATTGCCAGTTGCCGAGGCTATATTGGCCGCCCAACATGGCCAGGAATTGATCCTTGTAGACATCTTTATACAAAGACGATTTGGACCAGTTTTTCCAGGCGACGTCCGCCTCCAATAACAAGTTGGGCGTCGCATTGACCGCGATACCCCAGGTGACCTCCAGCGGCTGCTCGAGCTTGACGTCCTGGTATGCCTGGCTGCCGCCCACGGTGGTCGACAAGACGTTTTGATAGTGGTATTGCAGAGGGGTCTTGATCGAGGCGCCCAGCTTCACATCCTGCGTGAGCTGATAGGTTGCGCCCAAGGCGCCGCGAATCGAAATATCATGTACGCTGGACGTCGTCCCACCAAAATCGCCCGACAAGCCCGCGAGCCCTGTCGTATTCCCGACCGTCCCGAATTGGCCCAAACCGAATCCCACCGTTAATGCAGCCCCTAACGACAGATCCGGCGTCACCTCATAAGCCGCCCCCACGTTGGCGCTAAACGACAGTAACTCTACGTCCAAAGGCACGGTCGCCGCGCCACCGAGTCCGGCGCCACCCAATCCGAGTCCGGCCCCGGCATTGATCGGATGGGTGCGATAATCCGCGCCCAAGCCGGAATCCACCCCGACGCCGGCACCCACGACAAAGCCGGGCAAGACTTCTCCACTGAGGGCCACATCCGGCGCGATGTAATTCTGCGCCAGACTGTGGGAACGGTTGGTGAAGCCGTTGTTGCTTTGATAATTGTCCACATCCGGCTCGAGGATGGCGGCGCCTAAGCCAAAATTGAAGCCTTTAAACTGAGTCAGAGTGGCCGGATTGCCAAACAACGCCGCGGAAACTTCTTGCGGCTTGGTATAAGCCGCGCCGGCCATACCGCCGGCAATGGGTTTTGCAGACAAATTCAGGTCAGTGCCGGTATTCAGCGCCAATACGCGAGGCGATGCCGCGCTGGCTAGCGCCAATAACATCACCTGATTAAACCGCCATAGATTGATGCGTCTGTCATTTCCGAGAGGAATCGATGCTGTGTTCATTGTTAAACTCCAATAAAATATTTTCAGGTATCGGCCACGTCCGTTTAGCTTGTCCGAATAGGGTTCATAAAGGACAAACACGTTCTGCCTGAAAGCCTCTATTGCTAGCTTTGTGCCAAACATAACTCATTGTTTATAAATCACTATTTATAACATCTCGATTATTAATGCCGCGCCAGCAGCAATGCTGTAGAAAAATTGCCGCTCTTGGCGCAACGCGCCATCCCCTGTCGCGCGGATTCTCTGCTGATGCTAGAGAGCAAACAGAGTTGGCGTCAGCGATTGCCTGACAATTCCTTGGGTATCCGTTTTCCTTCAATAGCAAGAGGGCCCTTGCCCGGATCAATCGTCAGCAAAGCTACCCCCAAACCGGTAAAAAAGAGTAAAATACGGGGTTTTAAACCGCATTCGGCTTTTGCCCCGCGAGTATCCCATGCATACAAAATACAAAACCGACGACCTGAGAATTTGTGAGACGAAGGAAGTCATCGCGCCCTATCAGGTGCATGATGAAATGCCGATTACCGACGAAGCGGCCGAAACCACCGCGAAAGCGCGTCAGGAAATTCATCACATTCTGACCGGCGAAGACGATCGGTTGCTGGTGATAGTCGGCCCCTGTTCGATTCATGACCCTGCCGCGGCGATCGATTATGCCAAGCGCTTGAAGGCGGTCAAGGACGAACTGGCGGAAGATTTGCAGCTCGTGATGCGGGTCTATTTCGAGAAGCCGCGTACGACGGTCGGCTGGAAAGGTCTGATCAACGATCCGGATATCGACTCCAGCTTCAACATCAACAAAGGCCTGCGCATTGCGCGCCGTTTGCTGCTCGATGTCGCGAATCTCGGCATGCCGGCCGCGACCGAATACCTCGATCTGATTTCGCCGCAATACATTTCCGACCTGATTGCCTGGGGCGCTATCGGCGCGCGTACGACCGAGAGCCAGGGCCACCGCGAGCTAGCCTCCGGCGTATCCTGCCCGATCGGTTTCAAGAATTCGACCGACGGCACGATCAAGATCGCGATCGATGCGATCGGCGCGGCGATGAGCCCGCATCACTTCCTGTCGATGACCAAGGGCGGGCATTCGGCGATTTTCTCGACCACCGGCAACGAAGATGTGCACATTATTTTGCGCGGCGGCAACAACCGGCCGAATTATGACGCGGTCAGCGTCGAACAGGTCGCCGAAGGCCTGGTCAACGCCAAGCTCAGACCGAACATCATGATCGATTTCAGCCATGCGAACAGCCTGAAGCAATGCCAGCGCCAGCTGATCGTCGGCGAGGATGTTGCCACTCAAATCGCCGGCGGCGATCACCGCATCATGGGCGTGATGGTCGAAAGCAATCTGGCCGCAGGCAAGCAGGACGTGGTGCCGGGCAAACCGTTGACCTATGGCCAAAGCATTACCGACGCTTGCCTCAGTTTCGAGGATACCGTGCCGCTGCTGCACAGCCTGGCGGAAGCCGTGCGCGAGCGCCGGTCGCTGGACAGCAAAGGAGCTTAACCGATGAATATTATTGTGAACGGCGCCGCGCGCGAGTGCGCGGAGCACAGCACCGTCGCCGCCTTGATTGCCGCGTTGGAATTGAACGGCAAGAAAATCGCGGTCGAATTGAACCAGGAAATTCTGCCTTATGATCAATATGGCGAACAGGCATTGAAAGACGGCGACCATATCGAGATCGTGCATGCGATCGGCGGCGGCCAGGACGACTCTTTTGTGATCGCCGGCAAATCCTACCGCTCGCGCCTGTTGGTCGGCACCGGCAAATACAAGGATCTCGAAGAAACCCGGCTCGCGACCGAAGCCTCGGGCGCCGAGATCGTGACCGTCGCGATCCGCCGCACCAACATCGGCCAGAATAAGGACGAGCCTAACCTGCTCGACGTGATCTCGCCGGACAAATACACGATCCTGCCGAACACCGCCGGCTGTTACACCGCCGAAGAAGCGGTCCGCACCTGCCGACTGGCCCGGGAGCTCTTGGGCGGCCATAAACTGGTCAAGCTGGAAGTATTGGCCGATCAGCTGACGCTGTTCCCCGATGTCGCGCAGACCTATATTGCCGCCGAACAACTGGTCAAGGAAGGTTTCGACGTGATGGTTTACACCAATGACGACCCGATCGCCGCGAAACGGCTCGAAGAGATCGGCTGCGTCGCGGTGATGCCTTTGGCCGCGCCGATCGGCTCGGGCCTCGGCATTCGGAACCCCTATAACATCCTGACCATCGTCGAAAACGCGAAGGTGCCGATTCTGGTCGATGCGGGCGTCGGCACCGCCTCGGATGCGGCGATGGCGATGGAACTCGGCTGCGACGGCGTGTTGATGAATACCGCGATTGCGGCCGCGAAAAATCCGGTGCTGATGGCGTCCGCGATGAAAAAAGGCATCGAGGCCGGGCGCGAAGCCTTCTTGGCCGGACGCATGCCGAGAAAACGTTTTGCTTCCGCGTCCTCGCCGATCGACGGCTTATTTTTTTAAGTCAAAAATGGTACGCGCAGCGTACCTTACAATTCTTGTCTATGCTTACCACCGAAGTTTCATTTCCCCGCAAAATCCAAAGCTTCATTCGCCGCCAGGGACGTCTGACCTCCGGTCAGCAACATGCTTTGGACAACCACTGGAATGTTTACGGGCTCGATCCGAGCATCGATTATGATTTTAGCGAGATTTTCGGGCGCAACGCGCCGCTCTGCGTCGAAATCGGTTTCGGCAATGGCGAAAGCCTCGCGCAGATGGCGGCGGCGAATCCGGCCATCGATTATATCGGCATCGAAGTCCACAGGCCCGGCGTCGGTCATTTGCTGATGCTAGCGGCAGAGCAAAATCTGACCAACGTCAGGATCTATTGCCATGATGCGATCGAGATTCTCGAAAAGCGGCTGCCGGACGACGGTGTCAGCGGAGTGCATTTATTTTTTCCGGATCCATGGCCGAAGAAAAAACATCACAAAAGACGTATCGTGCAGCCCGGCTTTACCGAGTTGTTAAGCAGAAAACTCAAGCTGGGAGGCTATTTTCATGCCGCCAGCGATTGGCAGCACTACGCGAAGCATATGTTGGCGGTGCTATCGCAAGAACAACGGCTCGCAAACGCCAGCACTTCCGCGGACTATTGCCCGCGGCCGGACTACCGGCCGCTAACTAAATTCGAGCAGCGCGGCATCAGGCTCGGACATGGCGTGTGGGATTTGATTTTCAGGAAAATCTGAGCGAGCGCTTCGGAAATCACCTCTTCGACAGACTCCGCCCAACGCCGAAGGTCGGGCAAAGCCGCTGTCAACCGGGCAGCAGGTCACTTGTTGTCAAACTGTAAGCCTTCCATCCGCATCAGCTTGATCATCATCGCCAGTTCCTCTCGCTGCTTTCTGATCTGTTTCAATTGCTCTTCAAGAGAAGCAATGCTTTCGATGATGTTGCCTTTAGACTCGTTGATCTTTCTGAGCATGAGCAGACGTCCGTCGATCTGTTTTTTATAATCCTTGATTTGATGCATCAACGGCGTCATCACGTTACTGCTCCAGGTCGCCGCATCGTCATGCGCCTGCTTCAAAATGTGCCGCGCTTTCGCGATCAATGTGCCATAGAGCTTGTTAATCACGATGCTTTGCTCGGTCATCGTCGTTTTTGCGCTGGAGCGAAAAGCCTCGCCCTCGGCAAACACCTGCTCCAATTCGAATTGATAAGTCGAAATCGAAAAGAGTTGCGGCTCTATCTCGACAAAGCCGTATTCGTCTTTGAATTTTTTGTGGATCGCTTTGACCAGACGGCGGGTTTCATTGGTCAAATCGACCGAATCCTGCAATAGATCGCGTAACTCGTCAAACAATTTGCGCATGTTTTGTTTCATGCTGTAAGTCGTCAGGCTTTTCGACATTTCATCGCGGGTTCTATTCACGATTTCGTCAACCCGTTCCTTCCCGAACGAATCGGCCAGCATTCTGGCCTGCGTCAGAAATACCTGGCGGCTGGCCTGGAAATTCTCGACCGTCGCCATATATTGATTCTGCTTGTCGCGCATTTCGGCCATTAATTTTCCGGTCATATCCTTGTTTTCGAAATCGATCTTTTTGATTTCCTCGAGTTGCGAAATCGCATTGCTGTATGACGAATCGGTCAGGCTCAACGATTCATTGACCATGAAGCCTATGTCGCGAATGATCGCATTCATCAAGATCGTCCGGCGTTCCTTCAAAATATCGTTGGCCAGATAATTTTCCAACATCGCTAACCGGCTTCTCGCGAGCAAATCCGTATCGCCTTTGACCTTGGCCAGCAACGCCTGCTTCGCCGACACAGGGAAAATGGCTTTTTCATTGATTTTCAATGTTTCGGCCGAGGCCCTGGTCTGCGATTGAATCGCGTTATCATAGCCTTTTTCACCGGCCAGATCGTCCCACATCGCATCGATTTTGTTCATCACGACCGCGACGCTTTGCTTGCTGCCGCTGCTGACCTTGAATACGTGATTGCGCCACATTTCCAAATCGCTTTTGGTTACGCCGGTATCGGCAGCGAGCAAAAAGACAATCGCCTGCGCGCTCGGCAACATGCTCAAGGTCAATTCCGGCTCGGTGCCGAGCGCGTTCAGGCCAGGCGTGTCAAGAATGGCCAACCCTTCCTTCAATAAAGAATGCGGAAAGCTGATCAGCGCATGCCGCCAGCATGGAATTTCGACTTTATCGGGATTGGCATTGCCTTGTTCCGCGGCTTCTCGCTTATTCCATAAGCCCAACTTTTCGGCAAGGTCGCGCTCGACCGGTTTTTTCGACATCAACTCCATGAACGCTTCCTGCATTTGCGACGGCGAATTGCAATCCAGCGGAATATGTTTCCAGCGATTGGGCTGTTGTTTCAGTTCGACCAGCGACACATCTTCCAGGCGCGATTCGATATTCAACAAGCGGATATAGCTGCCGCCCTGCTCGTCCCAAAACAATTCGGTCGGCGACATCGTGGTGCGGCCCGGCGACGAAGGCAATAATCTAAGACCGGTTTCGGCAAAGAACAGCGCATTGATCAGCTCGGTTTTACCGCGCGAAAATTCAGCCGCAAAAGCGAGCGTAATACGATCCGATTTGAGCCCGCTGAGAATATTCAAAATCGTATTGTCGCTTTGCGCATCCTGCAAACCATAGCGTTGACGCCACTGCCGATACATTTCAATCGTCTGTATCAGTTTTGCACGCCATTGCGAATATTCGCGCATTTGCTCTTTAAATTCCAGATTCCTCATGGCAAGCCTTTTGTTGCTAAATATGCGTCTGTTAAGAGTCGAATGTCTGGATCAACAAGATGTTGAAATTCAAACTGTTAAGAAAACAACTCGCGCGATCGGAAGCGCAAGCGCTTCCTCGGGAGAGTTTGCTTTAAAGTGTAGACCATATTTAATTTTGGCGTAGTGGAAAGCAACGTTTTTTGCCACCACCCGCAATTTTCGTTAGATCCCGTAGCGGTCTCGGTAGGCGGTAATTGCTTCCAGCACGCCAGGTCGTTCTTTGGCATTTTCGGTTAAATAGCCGATTATATTTGCCAACGTGATAATCGACACGACCGGCATGCCGTATTTTTCCTCGACTTCGCGAATTGCCGAACGTTCATCCAGGCCTTTTTCCTGCCGGTCCAGCGCGATCACGACACCGGCCGGCGTCGCGTTGGCGGCGCGAATGATCTCGACCGACTCTCTGACCGAGGTGCCGGCGGTAATCACGTCATCCAGGATCACGACATTGCCTTCCAGCGGCGCGCCGACCAGCATGCCGCCCTCGCCGTGATCCTTGCTTTCCTTGCGGTTGAACGCGAACGGAATGTCGCCGCCGGTCAATTCGGCATAGGCGATCGAGGTGGTGCTGACCAGTGGAATGCCCTTATAAGCAGGCCCATATAATATGTCCGTTTTGATGCCGGATTGGATCAGCGCCTGCGCATAGAAGCGGCCGAGCTTGCCCAGTTTCGCGCCGGTATTGAATAGGCCGGTGTTAAAGAAGTAAGGGCTGGTGCGGCCGGATTTCAATTGGAGTTCGCCGAATCTCAGGACGCCGCATTCGAGCGCATAGCGGATGAATTGTTGTTGATAGTCGCGCATAACAATGATAGCTCTAATGGAAGGTAAAAAAATCAGGTGATGAAGTTCTGCAATACCGTATCCAGAAAATCCCAGCCTTTTTCCGAACAAAAATACCGGTTATCCTGGCGGATCAGCAGGTTTTGCCGGCAATTGCCCGATAACCCGGGTTCCAGCGCGGCAGATACGAGGCCTGTCGTCTCCGTAAACGCATCCAGCGTAAAGCCTTGCTTCAGACGCAGACGATTCATCACAAACTCAAGCGGCAACTCCTGCCGATCAATCGCCTGCACGCCGCCCTGCCGATGCGTGTCAGCCAGATATTGCTCCGGGCCTCTCGGCTTGAAGGTCCGGACGATGTTTTCCGGCAGTGCCAGAGAAATTTTTCCGTGCGCGCCGGCGCCGATGCCCAAATAATCGCCGAATTGCCAATAATTCAGATTATGCCGGCATTGTCTTCCGGGCCGGCTGTAGGCCGAAATTTCATACTGCGCGTAGCCGTGCGCGGCCAATAGCGCCTGACAATCTTTTTGGGCCGCAAAAATCAGCTCGTCATTCGGCAGCTTCGGCGGAAATCTATGAAAATAAGTATTCGGCTCCAGCGTCAACTGATAAAACGAAATATGTGCCGGGGCCAGGCTAATCGCGGTCCGAATATCGTTGACGGCACTGTCTTTATTCGCCCCCGGCAAACCGAACATCAAATCCAGATTCAGATTGTCGAAGCCGGACTGCTGCGCGATGTCGACCGAACGTAAGGCCTCGTTCGACGAATGTACCCGGCCCAACGCCTGGAGAAACTTGTCGTCGAAACTTTGAATTCCAATCGACAGACGGTTGATGCCGAGCGCACGAAACTCGGCGAATTTCTGGCTTTCGAAAGTGCCGGGATTCGCTTCGAGCGTGATCTCGATCGCGTCGCTCAGTTGAAGCTGATTTGCAATGCCTTCCAGCAAACGGTCGAAAGCTTCCGGCGAAAACAGGCTCGGCGTGCCGCCGCCGATAAAAATGCTATGGATCGGCCGGGTAATACGATAGCGCCGGACATCCTCGGTCAGATCGCGCAGCAACGCATCGATATAAGCCGCCTCGGGCGCGCCATCCTTGACAGCGTGGGAATTAAAATCGCAATACGGACATTTTTTGATGCACCATGGAATGTGCACGTAAAGGCTGAGCGGGGGCAAGGGATTCGTAAAAACGCAATGAAAGGGACGGGCAGTTTACCACGTTCGCCATGAAGGCGGGTAACAGGTATGCACTGCCTACGACTCGGCGAATTGATCCCTACCCGGTTTCTAGGCGTGCGCCAACTGCTAACTAAAAACACTCGAAAAAACAGACATTTCATTGACATCTGAACCCTACCCCTTATAATTGCCGCCTGCTTTAAGGTTCCGTTGATCCCTTAGGATCAACGGTTAAACGGGAAGCCGGTGAGGAAACTCCAAGGCCGGCGCTGCCCCCGCAACGGTAAATAAGTTAAGCGTCATCAACAGCCACTGTGCACACGCATGGGAAGGCGATGATGCCGGCATCAGCCGCTTATGAGCCCGGAGACCGGCCTGAAAGTATCACTCGGAACAGCGGAGGGCTGTCCACGACAAGGTCACCGCGGTTCCTGCGTCTTCCTGTTTTTGTCCTCCGCTCTGTCACTTACCCCAAATGCGCGGGCGGCGCAGAGGATAAAATGCTCGATCCACGATTTTACTTCTTATTTTTCAGCCTTATGTTTTCGTCGCAATCGTTTGCTGAAGAAAACATAGACTCCAAAAGCGACGATCAAAAAGAAGTCAAACCATCCTATAAAATGCCTTCGGCGAAGGAAGCCGTTAAAAACTACAATGTAGATTCGCAGGATAAAGCATTGCTTTCTCCCGTCACCGTAACCGCTAACTCGTCTGTTGCGGATGAGTTATTGTCCCCTAAATCGGTGACCATCTATTCCAAAGAGAACATCAGGCAGAGTGGCGTCAGCAATCTGTTGGATTTCTTCAAATACAATACGGAAATCCAGACGGACCCCAGTTTCGGCAACGTCTTAACCCCAAGATTGTCGATGCGCGGATTCGGTAACGGCGACGGCTATCAAAATATCAACATCATTGTTGACGGCGTATCGTTGAATCAAATCGATATGGTTCCTCAGCAACTGGGTTCCGTGCCGATCGATTCGATTGAAAAAATCGAAGTGGTCAAAAGCAGCGGTTCGGTGCTTTACGGCGATTATTCGGGTGCTGGGACCATCATCATCCGTACCAATAACTCCTTCGACAGGAAGCCTCTGTACGGCTCGGCAAGATCCGGTTTCGGCACGTACAACACCAAGTTGGAACATATCAATTTAGGCTCTGTCACCGATTTTACGGGTTTTAAGGTGTTGGCCGACGGCAATTTTACTTATCTCGATGCGGAAGGCAAAAAGCAGGTCCTTGCGGACGGAAGCAAGGATACGACTGAAAATGTAAACGGCAAAGCAACATTGGGTTTGCAAAAGGACAATTTTGAAATCGTAACCTCTTTTATTAAGGACGACTCCAATGTTGTTTATACAGGCGCGATGACCCTGGACGCCTTCAATCAAAATCCCAATGCCGCAGTCATGAACGGCACACGAAATATTGTTCATAAGGAAGATTGGGTGACGGCATTAAAATACAAATTCAATGATCGTTTGAATGCGGCTTATACCTATGCAAATAAAACCAAGGATTTAAAGTATCCCGCTTATGACTATTTGCCGCATTACGAAGGGGAAGATCATCGTTTCACCTTGCAAAGTATCCAGGATGATTTTGTCGTTTTAGCCGGCTTCGATTTGAACAATAATCTGCGCGCGGAATCCGGCCAAGTGACGAAAAAAAACAATGTCGCCGGTTTCATTTCGGCCGACTATTTCGTGAACGATCGATTATCGTTGAATGCCGGTTTTCGGCAAGCTTTTATCACCTTCAAACATGACAATAACGGGTTGAATAACCCTTTATCGAAATCTGTGAATCCCACAAGCGTTAACGCCGCCATGAATTATTCGCTGGCTAAGAATGATGCCTTGTTTACCAGCTACGTTCATGCCTTTCAATCGCCCGATATCGACCGTTTTTTTTCCCCGGTGTTTGCCCCCGACTTTACGCTGATTGGAAAAACGTTTAACGGCTTCATCAATACGATGGAAATGGATACCTACTCGATAGGGTACAAACATCTGGAGGATGATCTCAAAGTGAAGGCGGAGTTTTATTATTCGGATTTAAACAATGAGATTTACTATAACAGTTCCAACTTCAGAAACACCAATTACGATTCGTCTTCCAAATATGGCGTAGAGCTTTCCGTCTATAAGGATTTCGATTTCTTCTATACCAGCGCTAACTATGTTTATACGGATACCCGGGCCAGGGTCGGCTCACAAATCTATCAAATCAGCGCCCAGCCGAAACACATCGTGCTGGCGACGCTCGGTAAACAATTCACCAGTTCGCTGTTACCGTTGCCCTACCATTTGATCAGCCTTTCCCATAAGTACCAATCGGAAAGTTATGCGGAGGGCGATTTCGACAACTCCCTGGGCAAACAGCAGTCCTACAACTCCACCAATTTCACTTATCAGTTGACCGATCGCCAACATTGGACAGTCGATTTTAGCATCCAAAATTTGTTTAATGGCGCGAATGGGCAATTTGTCGACTTCGGCACCAATCAGCCTGTTGTGTATCCTACCAATTACCAGCGAACCTTTCAGGGATCCGTCAGCTATCGTTTTTGAGCTTAAAATACGCTCAAGGCTCCAACAAAGACTCGATGCTAAGCGCCAAGCAGAATAATCTGCTGGATAAACAATACCAACTCGTGGATACTTACTTTACCTCGGACCGAAACTTCTTCGTATCGATCCATTATAATAACTAACCGCCGGTACGAACTGGCTTGTTAACCGCTTTACAGGAGAACTTCTGATGAACACGACACAATGTCTACAAACACGGTATTTCCCTATCGCGTTGATCGCGCTGATGGCGCTGACCCGCTTTCATCACTTCGGTGACGCTCTACATCTGCCCGATGCCTCGCTGGCGGTGTTTTTCTTTGCGGGCTTTTACCGTAGTCGGTACTTTCTTGCGTTTCTTTTGCTGCTGGCGGGAGTCATCGATTATGTCGCGATCACCGGCGGCACCAGTGCTTGGTGCGTGTCGCCCGCTTATATTTTTCTGCTTCCGACTTACGCGGTGATGTGGCTGACCGGACGTTATTGCAGCCGCTACGCGGTGTTCGATTTTATCGGACTGTCGTTGAATTTCGGCATGTTGATTTTGTCGACGACGGCAGCCTTCATCATCTCGAACGGCAGCTTTTATCTGTTTTCCGAACGCTTCGATTCGCTCTCGTGGAGCCAATATATTGCCGGCGGCATTCCATTTTATCCGCCCTATGTCGGATCAACTCTGCTTTATGCCGCGGTCGGCTTCGCATTGATCAAATTTTTGATCTTCATACCGGCATTGCAAGCCCGTCATAAAGCGATCTGATTCGGAGCAGACCAGGGGGCAGGGCGAGTCGGCGCATCCGCCCTGCCTTTTTATTTCATCTGTAGCTTCAATCCCGCGCTACAGAAGAACACCCGCTCGCAATGCGCCGCGATCAACTGCGCGGCCTTGCCGGACAAATCGACATACTGCCTGGCCAGCGGGTTGTCCGGAATGATGCCGAGACCGACTTCGTTCAGCACTAGCACCATATCGCAAGGCACTTGCATCGCCGCGTCCAGTTCAGCCAGGATGTCCGCAACCGAAACCCCGTGAAAGAGCCGATTGTTGAGCCACATCGAAATGCATTCGACCAACACGGGGCCGGGGCATTGTTGTAAAGCGGCCAGCAATTTGACCGGCTCCTCGATCGTGACAAACGTATCCTGCCTTCGCTCTCGATGTGCATCGATCCGCTCCCGCATGCCTTCATCGATAAACTCGGTCGTCGCCAGATAATAAGGTTTGCCGCCGACTGACTGCTCCAGAATATAAGCTTCTGCCAGACGCGATTTACCGCTTTTTATACCGCCGGTAAACATCGTCTTCATAACGCCGCCAAAATTTTTTCGATATCGACATGGGCAGCGACCATGTCGGCAAACCGCCGGATTTCCGCGTCGCGATATTCCGCATAGCAGTATCCCTGATAAGCCGGATGGATCGCCTGGAAATAGTCGGCGCGGAATGCATCGTGATCGAACACGCCGTGCACATGGGTGCCCGCGATGCGATCCTCCCGATAAGACAACGGATGGGCCAACAAGCGTCCACAGTGGATTTCATAACCTTCGACTGCCTCCTGGGCAAACAGCCGGTAGGCGCCGCGCGCGAGTATCTTCGGACGTTCATAGATCACCTCGTCGTCGATCAAGCCGAGCCCTTCCTCGGCACAGGCGACATCATGTTCGAGCGCATCGGGATCATGCAGCGTTTTACAGAGCATTTGATAGCCGCCGCAGAGCCCGAATATCGGCCCGGTAAATTTTCGTAGCTCCGCGAACAGACCATTCTGCTTCAGCCAATGCAAATCGCGGATCACGGTCTTGCTGCCCGGCAACAGCGCCATGTCGAAGGCGGCCAGCGGGCGGTAGTCGTAGAGCACTTCGACATCGAGCTCGGGATCGGCGATCAGTACGTCGAGATCGTTATAATTGCTGAGCCCCGGATAGGCGATCACCGCAATCCGGATTTTGGCCGCGCCGAGGCGCTGGCGGTAATTTTGCAGCGACTGCGAATCTTCCATGTCGATATTCAACGGCTGGAACGGCACGACGCCCAACACCGGCACGCCGAAGCGCTCGGCGATGATCTTCTCGCCCTTGATGAAAAAACGCCGGTCGCCGCGAAACTTATTCACGATCACGCCGATCAGATTCGCCCGCATAACCGGGTCCATCAATTCCAGCGTGCCGTAAATCGACGCGAACACGCCGCCGCGCTCGATATCGGCGACCAGGATGTTTTGCGTGGCGAAAGTCTTCGCGACAAAGGTATTCGATAAATCCTCGTCGAGCAGATTCAGTTCGACCGGCGACCCCGCACCTTCCGCAATCACCAGATCGAAGTCGTCTCTGAGGCCGGTAAACGCCTTTTCGACTTCGTTCCGCAAGGTGCCGATATGGCCGTAGTAATCGGCGATAGACTGATTTTGATGGACCTTGCCGTTCACGATCACCTGCACCGAACTGTTGCCGTGTGATTTCAACAATACCGGATTGAAGCGGCAGCTCGGCTCGACGCGCGCCGCTTCGGCCTGTAGGCATTGCGCCCGCGAAATCTCGCCGCCTTCGACAGTCACCGCCGAATTGTTCGAAACATTTTGTGCCTTGAACGGTGCGACCTTGATGCCGCGATCGGCAAAGATCCGGCACAACGCCATCACCAGCGTGGTTTTGCCGGCATCCGAACTGGTTCCGAAAACGGCTAACGGTTTCATCATCGGTTCAGATAATCTATATAGGTATAGTCGTTTTGATAGCGCAGCTTGTGCACCGAACCCGGATCGATGCGCAATTGAAACGCATTCGCCAGGGGCAGAGTCAGCACGCGCGCGAGCAATGCGCGGATCGCGCCGGCATGGGTCACGATAAGCACCTGTTCATGGGATTGCTGCAAGATGTCCCGCCAGAAATCGCCGAGGCGCTCGTAGAGATCGGTAAAGCTTTCGCCCTCCGGCGGCGCGATTTCGACAAAATTGGCGGTCCACTCTTTCAGCAGATCGGCTTCTATCTCGTTAAAACGCAACCCTTCCCAATCGCCGAAATTCAGCTCAAGCAGGCGCTCGTCCGCCGTCACGTTTGTTGACAACGTTTCGGCCAGTTGTAAACAACGCGTCAACGGACTGCTGAACACCCTGCAATCGGCAGGCAGTTCCGGCAGCTTTTGCCGCAGCGTCTGCAAATCATCCGCAAAGCTTTCGGCCAACGCCACATCGCTCTCCCCGTAACAAAGCCCCGCTTCGGTCCCGGTTCGGGTGTGGCGGATCAGATAGATGTCCATAGGGCGCAGACGCTCAGATAAAACACCGTTTCGGCGACCTGCTGGCAGGCACCGAGACAATCGCCGGTATAGCCGCCGATATGGCGGTCAAAATAACGGCCCAGCCAGAGACTGGCGAACACCACCGGGACGAGAGCAAACAGACATTTGCCCGGCAAGAAAATAAACGGCAGCAGCGCAATGCCGGCTGCAAAAAGGAGATCGGCAATCTGGGGCCTGAACATCGCGCCGCCGCTTTTGCTGTTCTCGGTCCGCGCATAAGGATAACGCCGCATCAACAGCAGCGGCATCAGCCGGCTGAAGCTATGTCCCGCCAACAACACCCAGGGCACCATCCGAGTTTGCAGCGAACCGAGCAAACTGACCTTCAACAGCAGCAACAGCATCAGCCCCAAGGCCCCATAAACGCCGATCGCCGAATCCTTCATGATCTCGAGGATGCGCTGTTTGCCGTAACCGCCGCCGAAACCATCGCAGACATCGGCGAAACCGTCCTCATGAAAGGCGCCGGTCATCCAAATGCCGATCGCCAATGCAATGATTATCGCCGCCGTTGGCGGCCAGAGTCCAGCGGCCAGATAAAATGCCGCCCCGGACACCATGCCGACGAGCCAGCCGATGGCCGGCAAATAGACTGCCGATCGGGGTAATTGTTGATAATCGAGATTTTTCGGGCACGGAAGACGAGTGTAAAAACCAAGCGCCAAGAAAAAAAGTTTGGGATGAAACATATCGGTATCATCCACAACAGCAGGTATGCATGTTTATTTGTGCCGTTTCCAACGTCCGGCTATAAAATCCAGCGCTTCCTTGATATTCAGGTCTCGGGTCGCACCGCCGGTGCGCACATAGAATTTTTGCGAATT
The DNA here is from genome assembly GCF_035916875.1 of Methylomicrobium sp. Wu6. Lineage (NCBI taxonomy): Bacteria > Pseudomonadati > Pseudomonadota > Gammaproteobacteria > Methylococcales > Methylococcaceae > Methylomicrobium > Methylomicrobium sp. Wu6. The sequence continues at coordinate 514 of NZ_JAXUHN010000083.1, read as the reverse complement.
ACCCTGGTCGATGAATACCGGTCTGTTCGCCGGCGAAACGATCAACCGGCACACGTGCTTGTCGTCGATCACATGAAACAGAACGTGCACGAAGGAGCATAGATCGGCGCCCAGATTCGACGAAATGGAGGTCATCACCGCCTGTTCAAAGCCATCCTGATCAGGTTTTTTGAGCGTCTGATAATCCTTTTCGAGGCCGATGAGTTCGCCATTGTCCGCAACGCCGATCAGCAGCGTACCGCCCACGTGACTGTTCAGGAAACCCGCCAGCGTTTTCATGATGACGGCTTCCAGCGCGCGATTGATGCGCGACTCCGCCATGTCCCAGCGCAACGACGATTTGAACTCCAGATAAGGGCCTTCACCCTGGCGGATCATCGACGGCAAATCCTTGTCTAGTGTCTAATTGCATAAGTTAGAGATTGTATTTTTGATCTGGCTGCCAACGACTTCGCGTTTCTTCCAAACGAAAGGTTGCGCTCCCGTGTTGTAGGCAGCAATGTATTTCTCCACC